>JBGPLJ010000249.1:0-5569 GCA_041486385.1 Steroidobacteraceae bacterium | reverse complement strand
GGCGTTGCGAAACTCGCGGCAGGCATTCGCGACGCGGTCAACGCGAAGCTTGCGACTCAAGGTTCGCTGCCGCTCGCTTTCTATCCGTCATTCGAGAAGGACGATGACCCGGCGTCAGGGTTTTCGCTGAAGCCTTCGCAACCGCGCTATTCGACCGGCTACTGGGGCTTGAGGAACCGCGTGGCGATTCTCCTCGAGACGCATTCCTGGAAGGACTATGCGACGCGTGTGCGCATTACGCACAATTTGATGGTCGATCTGATGGAGCTCGCGCGCGATCAGGCAACCGAGTGGCAGCGCATCGCAAACGCTGCAGACGATGCAGCGTCGCACCTCGCGGGATCCACGGTGCCGCTGGATTTCGAGAACACGAAGAACGGCCATCTCATCGACTTTCGAGGTTACGAGTACGAGCGCACCATGTCACCGGTTTCCGGCGGCTTGGTAACACGTTATGACACGACGAAGCCCGCCATCTGGCATGTGCCGCTTTACCTGGAAGTGCGCTCCAAGCTCGATATCCCGGCGCCGCGCGCCGGCTATATCGTGCCCGCGGCGCACGCCGGCTGGCTCGCGCCGAAACTGCGCGGACACGCCATCCGCTTCGAAGTGATCGGCAGTGCGCGAGCCGCGACGGCCGTGCAATCGTTTCGCGCTACCAAAGTGACGATTGCCAAGGAAACCTTCGAAAGCCACGTGGAGATGAAGGTCACCGGCGCATGGGCTGCGGATACGCGTGAGGTGACGGCGGGTTCGCTGTTCGTACCCATCGCGCAACCGAACGCGCGCCTCGTCATGGCGTTATTCGAGCCGCAGGCGCCGGATTCCTATGTGACCTGGGGTTTCTTCAACAGCGCTTTCGAGCTGAAGGAATACGCGGAGCCCTATGTCGCCGAACAAATGGGCAGGGAAATGCTGGAGAAAGATCCAGCGCTCAAGGCCGAATTCGTGCAGAAACTCGCTACCGATCCGCAGTTCGCGAGCGACCCGAAGGCGCGACTCGATTTCTTCTATAAGCGCCACGCATCATGGGACGAGCGCATGAATCTCTATCCGGTCTATCGCGTCGACAGCTGGAAGTAGGGAAGACGCTCGGCATCGACTCTGCGCGCTCCGTAGCGTGCCAGCACTTCGTCGCTTATTTCGCGCGAACAAAGCATGACGCACTTCGTGAGCGCGTCGGCAACGACGGCTTCGGCCGCAGTCACTGCTACGAGATGTCCGCCAATCGTGGCGCCGGTCGAGTCCGCGGTCGAACGCAGATAGAAGCCGCGATGTTCGCTGGGTGACGCGGCCGTGCGCGGACCGCTGACCGCGAGCGCCGCATTCGTGATCTCGAGGTTGACGACAGCATCATCTGCAGAACGCACGGTGATGACGCTTGGCGTTTTGCCAAAGACGCGCACATCACCGCCCGCATTAACGAGCCCTGCGGTGCAGCCGTGGGCATGCAGCGCGTCAATTGCACGATCTACGGCAAATCCCTTCGCGATGCCGCCGAGATCGATGGCCAAGTTCGCGCGACAAGTAACCGCATTGCGCGTCGACAGATCGAGGTCGCTCATGCGGCCCGGCCGCGCGGGTGTGCACGGATCAAACACGCCATCGGTCGAACCGTGCAAAGCCTGCGCGAGCGCGAGTACTGCGTAGGTCCACTCATCGATCGCAACGGAGGTGCCAGGAGGAGCGGCGCAGACCCTGGCGACGTCGCTTCCGCCTGTCGTGGGATGCATGAGCGCTGCCACCCGCTCAATGGCTTCAAAGGCCGAATTGACAGCAGAAACTGTCAAATCCTCACTATCGGTGGCCGCTTCCACGGCTACCAGAGTGCCTAAAACTGGCCTAACCCGCTGAATGCAGAACGCTTTCATCTCAAAGCGCAAAATTCCTGATGAAAATACAAATGCGAATCATTATCATTAAGCCCAGTCCACGCAATCGGACCACGACAGAAGCCCGACATGAAGCTCGACCTCCCGCAAAAGAAGAATACGAGCGTTCGCTGCCGGGTCCAGCCGATAAGCCAACTTTCGCGACTACTGACTAACAGATTCCAACCCTGAGGACGACGAGATGCTGAGCCCTAATACTGTTTTCCGCATGCCTCCAGTGCGGGCGTTGCTCGCCGGATTTGTGCTGGTCTCAGCCTTTGCGCAGGCGACGCCAGCGGCAACCTCCGACGAAGTCGAAGCGAAATTGAACGCGCTGGCAGCGCAGGTCAGTGAGCTTCAATCGGAACTGGCTGCGCTCAAGGCACAACAGCAGACTGCTGCGGCCATGACGGCTGCGCCCGCAGCGCAAACCGCGAGCGCTCCGGCTGCAAGCGAAGCAAACACGAAGCAACTGGAGTGGTTCGGCTACGGAGAGCTCAACTATTCGCGCCCGAGCGGCGACAACGCGAGCACGTCGGCCGACGTCGGCAGATTCGTACTCGGTGCGAGCTACCGCTTCGATGACAAGACAAAATTCTTCAGCGAACTCGAGGTCGAGCACTCGGTGGCATCGGCGGAGGATCCAGGCGAAGTGGAAGTGGAGCAGGCCTACATTGAGCGGCAGCTCGGCAATTCGACGTACGCGAAGATGGGACTCTTTCTGATTCCGATGGGCCTCCTGAACGAAAACCACGAGCCCACGCGCTACTACGGCGTATTTCGCAATTTCGTTGAGACCGCGATCATTCCGACGACCTGGCGTGAAGGCGGCTTCGCGGTGCGCGGCGACACGAGCGGCGGCTTGCGCTGGGACGTTGGCATCAGCACGGGCTTCGATCTGTCGAAATGGGACGCGACGGCAAGCGACGGGTTGCAGGAGCCGCTCGGTTCGATTCACCAGGAACTCGCGCTCGCGCGTGCGGGCGACCTTGCAGGATTCGGCGCGCTCAATTACACGGGCCTTCCGGGTCTGCGTCTCGGCGGTTCCGTATTCTCGGGTGGGGCCTCGCAGGGGCAGCCGGGATTCGACGGCAACCGCGTCACGCTGTGGGAAGGGCATGCGCGGTGGAATCCGGGCAATTGGGATCTCACCGCGCTGTATGCGCGCGGCCATATTTCCAACACGCGCCCGATCAATCTGACACTCGTCGGCAATCCAACGCTGATTCCCGAATCTTTCTTCGGCTGGTATGCCGAGGCCGCCTATCGCGTGACGCTCCCGAACCTGTGGACGCTCTCGCCGTTTGCGCGCTACGAGCGCTTCAACACGGCCTCAGGCTATGCTTCACTCGGCGCGGGGCTCACACCCGATCCGCTCGATGATGAAAGCGTTTTCACGGCTGGAGCCAATCTTGAAATCGCGCCCGGCGTGGTGGTCAAGCTCGATTACCTGCGCTTCAATCGCGATGACGGCAAGGATCGCTTCGATCTTGGCGTCGGTTACCAGTTCTAAGGGGATTGCCGAGACATGAGCCGCACAGGGTCAACTGTCCTATGGCAGTCCGTCGCCGTGGTTGTGGCGGCCGCACTGCCGGCGCAGCTAACGGTCGCCGCCACCTATCTCACGGCCGAGGCCGCGCAACGCGCACTCTTTCCCGAGGCTCAATCCTTCGATGACCTCAAGCTCGCGCCAACTGCGGACCAACAACGAACGATTCTCAAAGCCGCGGGCCCGCAAGCTCCACATGGCGCCTTGAAAGCCTGGACCGCGCGCCGCGCCGGTACGGTTATTGGCTACGTGTTTGTGGATGAAGTGGTCGGACGTCAGGATTTCATTACCTACGCCGTTGGCATCGATAGCGCAGGGAAGCTGCGTCCGGTCGAGATTCTCGAGTACCGCGAGAGTCACGGCGGCGAGATACGCAACAAGCGCTGGCTCCAGCAGTTCGAGGGACGTGCGGGTCTCGATCAGCTGCGTTTTCGCGCGGACATCAAGAATATTGCGGGCGCCACGCTTTCTTCGGAGCATGTAACGGCGGGCGTACGTCGTATTCTCGCGCTCTGGGAAGATCTCGTGAAACCCAAAGCGGCACCGGCTGCAGGCGCCTGATCGTGCAACCGCTCGCACCCTGGTTGCGATGGACGCTCTACACGAGCTTTGCAGCGCTGTGGTTGACGGGCGCCGTCGTGTTTGTGCTCAAGCACTTCTATCCAGTCGTCACGGAATTCGGATCCGCGCCGCATCCCTGGCAGCCGAGGCTCCTGGTGATTCACGGCATCATCGCGGTGCTCGTGCTTTATCTTTTCGGCTGGATTTCCGCGCGCCACGTGGGTGAAGGCTGGCGTCACGGCATGAATCGATTGAGCGGACTGCCGCTCGTCGCGTTCACCGTCATTCTTGCGCTGACGGGTTTCGCCGCCTACTACCTGACGAACGAATCGACGCGTACAACAAACGCTTCCATCCACGAAATCCTCGGGCTCGCACTGATCCTGCCCTTGCTCAATCATTGGGTCACCGGACGCCGCATCCGGCGCGCCGACGCGAAACAGAGCGCTTAAGGCGCGACTCGCAGTCGGCTCAGACCTCAGGATTGAGCCGATAGCCGACCGCCTGTTCGGTGAGCAAAAGTTTCGGATCGGTCGGATCGCGCTCGAGTTTCGAGCGCAACTGCGCCATGTAGATGCGCAGGTAATGCGCGTCGTCGGCGTGCGATGGCCCCCAGATCTCGCGCAACAGATGACGGTGTGTCAGCACTTTCCCGGCGTGGCGCGCCAGCTCCGCGAGCAGGCGGAACTCGGTCGGCGTGAGATGCACCTCGTCACCGTCGCGTGTCACTCGGCGCTTCTCAAGATCGATCATGACGCCGTGGCCGTTCAGCGTGGCCTGGGCAACCGCGCTGCGGTTCGCGTGACGCCACGCCGCGCGTATTCGCGCAAGCAACTCCCCTGTGCCGAAGGGCTTCACGAGATAATCATCGGCCCCTCGATCGAGAGCGGCGACCTTCGCGTCCTCCTGCCCTCGGGCGCTGATCACAATAATCGGCGTTATCGTCCAGCTGCGCAGCCGCTCGACGACCACGAGGCCGTCCATGTCCGGCAATCCGAGATCGAGCAGGATGACGTCGGGCCGCGAGGCGCTGGCTTCGCTCAAGCCCTGCTGTCCTGTCTCGGCTTCAAAGACTTCGTAGCCATTCTCACCGAGCGCCGCCCGCAGAAAGCGCCGGATCTGCGGGTCATCCTCGATAAGCAGTACGCGCGGCTTCACTCGGCTTTCGCTGCGGGTGGCGCTACGCCGCGCGGCACGGACACGCAGAAAGTAGCGCCGCCACCCGTGCGATCTTCGACCCAGACGCGTCCATCATGCAAGGCCGCGATTGCCCGGCACAGCGCAAGCCCGAGCCCAACGCCGCTTTGCGAAGGTTCCGGCGCGCTGCGCACGAATTTCTCGAAGATCCGCTCACGGTCGATGAGCGCGACACCGGGACCTCGGTCAAGAACGCAAACGCGAATCTCCTGCGCGCTCACATCCGCCGTGATCTCAATCGGAGTGCGTGGTGGCGAGTAACGAGCCGCATTCTCCAGATAATTCTGCAGCAGCTGTTCGAACAAGCGGCCGTCGACATGTACGAGCGGCAGATCGGCCGGCAGCGTTGCCGTGACCTCGCGATCGCGCAATATGAAGGCCAGGCGATTGC
>JBGPLJ010000248.1:0-5625 GCA_041486385.1 Steroidobacteraceae bacterium | reverse complement strand
TACGCCGAGAATCGCGACACCGGCGGCTTTGTGCTGATCGATCGCGTGAGCAACGATACGCTGGGAGCCGGGCTCATCCAGTTCGCATTGCGGCGCGCGGACAACATTCACTGGCAGGCGCTCGACGTCAACAAGACGGCGCGCGCGCGCCTCAAGGGTCAGCGCTCCTGCATCCTCTGGTTCACGGGACTGTCCGGCGCCGGCAAATCGACGATCGCCAACCTGATCGAGCGGCGCCTCTATGCGCTCGGACGCCACACGTACATTCTCGACGGCGATAACGTCCGTCACGGACTCAACAAGGACCTCGGCTTTACCGATGCCGACCGGGTGGAAAATATCCGGCGCGTCGCCGAAGTGTCCCGTTTGATGATGGATGCCGGACTCATCGTGCTGGTGTCGTTCATCTCACCGTTCCGCGCGGAGCGGCGCATGGCGCGCGAACTCGTGGGCACGGGGGAATTCTTCGAGGTCTTTGTCGACACGCCGCTCGCGGACGCGGAGAAGCGCGACGCCAAAGGCCTTTACGCAAAGGCGCGGCGCGGCGAGCTGAAGAATTTCACGGGCATCGATTCGCCCTACGAAGCGCCGGAGCGCCCTGAAATTCGCATCGACACGACCCGTGTCGACGCCGAGCAGGCGGCGCAAAGCATACTCGCGGCCTTGCGCACTGCCGGCATCCTGCTGCCCGCGACCGACGACAACTGGTCGCTCTAGCCCCAGACTTCGCGCGCGACTTCGACCACGAGTTCGAGCTTGCGCCACTGCTCCGCCTCGGTGAGCGCGTTGCCATGGTGCGTGCTCGATAATCCGCACTGCGGCGAGAGACACAGATCCTCGAGCGGGACGAATTTCGCGGCGGCGTCGATGCGCCGTTTGAGTTCGTCCTTGCTTTCGATCGCGCCAACCTTCGTCGTGACGAGGCCGAGCACGATCTTCTTGCCCTTCGGGAGATAGCGCAGCGGCTCGAAGCCGCCGGCCCGCTCTGTGTCGAACTCCATGAAGAATCCGTCGACCGCCGTCGAGAACATCGCTTCGGCGACCTCCTCATAGCCGCCCGCGGCAACCCAGGAGCTTTTGAAATTGCCGCGGCAGGTGTGCATCGTCACAACCATGTCGCGCGGCCGGTTGGCGAGCGCGGCGTTGACCGCATCCGCGTAGGTCCGCGGGAGCGCGGCTGGGTCATCGCCGTTCTGCAGGCAGGTCGCGCGCACCTTGTCGTCGCAGAGATAGGCAAACGATACGTCATCGAGCTGCAGGTAGCGGCAGCCCGCGCCCGCAAAGCTTGCAATCGCCTGGCCGTAGGCGAGCGCGAGATCGGCCCAGAACGCCCCGAGATCCGGATAGGCCGCGCGCGAAATTCCCTTGCGTCCACCGCGCAGATGCAGCATCGAGGGCGACGGAATCGTGAACTTGGCGGTGCGCTTCGTGCACGACTGCAGAAAAGCGAAATCATCGACCATGATCGGCCGGGCGAAGCGAACGCGCCCGCTGACGCCGGCAATCGGCGGCTGTTCTTCGGTCTGACCAAATTTCGGCCCCGCGTTTTCCGTGACCGTCACGCCCTCCAGCTGCCGCATGAAATCGATGTGCCACCAGTCGCGGCGCATTTCTCCATCGGTAATTGACTCAAGACCGATGGCCTCCTGCTGCGCGACGGCTTCGCGGATGACCACGTCCTCCTGCTTGCGCAGGTCCGCAGCTGGCAGGCGTCCCGCGCGAAACGCGCGCCGCGCATCAGCCAATGACTGCGGCCGCAGCAAACTCCCGACATGATCCGCGCGAAACGGTGGCCTCATTGACCTTTCTCCTCCCGGCGTAATGAGTCTTCGAGCTGCGCAAGCAGGTCGAAGAGCCTGCTGAGCCGCTTCGCGCCAAAGCGCGTCGCGATCTTTCGATAGCCCGCCTCCGACCCGTTGGCGCCTCGCGCGAGGAGCTTGCGGCCGGTCGCGGTCAACATCACTTCCTGCCGGCGCCGATCGCCAGCGCCCTGGCGGCGCGCGATCAGCCGCTGTCGCTCGAGCTCGCGCAAGATTCGGGTGAGGCTCGGCGCAAGCAATACGGCGCGCCGCGCGAGCGTCGTCACGTCGAGCACGCGGGCGGCGTACAGAACGCGCAGCACGCGCCATTGTTGCTCGGTGACTTCGAGATTGCGCAGGTGCGGCCGGAAGCAGAGCATCGCCGCTTCGCGCGCCCGCATCAGGGCGAGCGGCAGCGACTTCGAGACGTCGCGCATGCGTACCCGCGGCGCGGTGGCGGATGCTGCGGCCGACCGCCTCATGCCACGAGCCGCGCGCCGCTGCGCGCTCCGCATCCGCTGATGCTTAACATGTTAACGACGGGCTTGCATTGATGTGCCATTTGCTTAACATGTTAACCGATTATGGCTGCACCTCAAATCGCCTCCGCACCATGGGGCGCGCGTGGACCTGCCTGGCTGACTGGCACGGTCTACGGCGCCTTGCTCAACCACCGTGCGGATGTTGAGGCGCTCGGCGCGCGCATGCACGGCCCACCGTACCTTGCGCCGCCGAAGGCGCCGATCCTGTACATCAAGCCCCGCAACACCTGGCGCGTGAACGGCGACGTCATTCCGATTCCCCAGCCGCCCGCCCTCCCCGCCCACGGCGCGGGCGTACAGGTCGGAGCCACGCTTGCCGTGATCATCGGCCAGCCCTGTGTACGCATCCGCGCCGAAAACGCGCCGCGCCACGTCGCCGCCGTCACGGTGATCAATGACCTGTCCCTGCCGCACAAGGAAGTCTTTCGTCCGGCAATCAAGGAGAGGTGCCGTGATGCCTTTTGCGCTGTGGGACCATGGGTCGCAGCCGTCGCTGGCATCGATCCGTTCAAGGAGCACGCGCTGCGCACTTTCATCAACGGCGAGCTGCGGGCCACATGGAACACGCGGGACCTGGTGCGCTCACTGGCGCAGCTCATGGCGGACGTCTCCGAGTTCATGACTCTGCATGCTGGCGATGTGCTGATGGTGGGTACGCCACGGGATGCGCCGCTCGCCGGTTTGGGTGATCGCGTTGCTGTCGAAATCGAAGGCATCGGGCGCATCGAGAACACACTCGTCAAGGAATCGGGCGCTGAGCGCGGGGCGGCTGGAGTGTCGCGATGAGGCGCGGGCGGGTTGCCTACGGCGGCGCAATTCACGATTGCGTAGATCGCGACGTGGATGTGCTGCTCGAGGATGGGCGCTTGCTGCCGGAGACGGAGGTCGTCTGGTTGCCGCCCATCGCGGTCGGCACCGTATTCGCCGTTGGCCTCAACTACGCGGATCACGCCAAGGAGCTCGCGTCCGCCCGGCCCCAGGAGCCTCTCCTCTTTCTCAAGGGGGCGGGCGCCCTTGCCGGCCACCGCGCCGAAACGCGCAGGCCGCAGGGCGTTGAGTTCATGCACTACGAATGCGAACTGGCCGTGGTGATTGGCCGCACTTGCCGCAACGTCGGTCGGGCCGAGGCTGCCACGGTTATCCAGGGCTATTCAGTTGCCAATGACTATGCGATTCGAGACTATCTGGAAAACTACTACCGTCCGAATCTCCGGGTGAAGAACCGCGACGCGTGTACGCTGCTGGGGCCGTGGCTCGTGGATGCCGCGGACGTCGCCGATCCGCAGAATCTGACGTTGCGCACCTGGGTGAACGGCGTAATGACTCAGCAAGGCAGTACGCGCGACATGATTTTCGGCGTGCATGAGCTGATCGAATACCTGACTTCCTTCATGACGCTGGGGCCCGGCGACGTCATCCTGACAGGCACGCCGCAGGGTGTGGTGAATGTCAGTCCCGGCGACGAGGTCGTGACCGAAGTGGAGTCTCTCGGCCGTCTGGTCAATTTCATCGTGGACGACGCGACCTACGGGATCGGACCCGTGGCGCAAGGTTGAGGGGATCACGCATGGGCAAGCTCGCGCTCGCGGCCAAGGTAACGCACGTTCCATCGCTTTATCTGTCGGAGCTTCCCGGACGTCATCACGGCTGCCGGCAGGCGGCGATCGATGGCCATTTCGAGATCGGACGGCGCTGCCGCGAACTCGGGGTCGACACCATCGTCATTTTCGATGTGCATTGGCTCGTGAACGCCGGCTATCACATCAATTGCGCGCCGCATTTCAAAGGCGTGTACACGAGCAACGAACTGCCCCACTTCATCAAGAACATGCCGTACGAATTCGACGGCAATGCCGAGCTCGGCCGCATCATCGCTGAGACTGCGACTGCGGACGGCGTATTCACGCGTGCACACGACGCGACCACGCTCGATCTCGAATACGGCACGCTCGTGCCGATGCGTTACATGAACATGGATCCGAAGAATCATTTCAAGGTCATTTCGATCGCCGCCTGGTGTGCGTGGCACAAGCTCGAAACGAGTGCGCGTTTCGGCGCGGCCGTCCTGCGCGCCATCGAAGACCATTACGACGGCACGGTCGCCGTGCTCGCGAGCGGCTCCCTCTCGCACCGTTTCAACGACGACGGCAGTCCCGAGGAATCCATGCACCAGATCAGCGATGAGTTCTTTCGCCAGGTCGACCTGCAGGTGGTCGAGCTCTGGAAGCGCGGCGATTTCAAGACTTTCATCAAGATGCTCCCGGCCTACGCCGAGCGTTGCGTGGGCGAAGGCGGCATGCACGATACGGCTATGCTCCTCGGGCTCCTCGGGTGGGATCTTTACAATCGTCCTGTCGAGATCGTGACTGAGTATTTTCCAAGCTCAGGCACCGGGCAGATCAACGCGATCTTTCCGGTGAGCTGAAGGTCTGCACACCCATGGCGCACCTCATCATCGAGTACACCTCGAATATCAAGGCCGAGGCCGACCTCGCGAATCTCCTGCGCAAGGCAAATGAGGTCATCATCGCGCAGAACGGCGTGTTTCCGGTCGGCGGCATCCGCTCGCGCGCGCTCGAGCTTGAGGATTACCGCATGGCGGATGGCGCTGCCGACTACGCTTTCGTGCACGCTACTTTGAAGATTGGCGCGGGCCGGGAGCCCGCCGCCAAGAAGCGCGTGTGCGACGAACTTTTCGAGATGATGAAGGCGCATTTCGCGGACCTGTTCGCGAAGCGCTACCTCGCTCTGTCCATGGAACTCTACGAGTTCGACGAGGGCGGCACCTACAAGCACAACAACGTGCACGCGAGATTTCGCAAGTGACGGCGGCGAATCGCACGCTGTCCGCCGACACCGTCAGCCGCATTGCCATGCGGCTCAATGCGGCCGAGCGCACGCGCAAGCAGATCCGCCAGCTCACGCTCGAGCATCATGGCATGACGATTGAAGATGCCTACGCCGTGCAGCGCGCGTGGGTCGCGATCAAACTCGCGGAGGGCCAGCGCCTCATTGGCCGGAAGATCGGCCTCACCTCGCGCGTGATGCAGCAGGCGTCGCAAATTGATGAGCCCGACTACGGCGATCTGCTCGACTCCATGTACTTCGCCGACGGTAGCGAGATTCCCGCGAAGCGCTTTATCGTGCCGCGCGTGGAAATCGAGCTCGCATTCGTTCTGAACAAGAGCCTCAGCGGCCCAGGCTGCACGCTGGAGCAGGCGCTGGCGGCGACCGACTATGTCGCTCCGGCCATGGAGATCATCGACGCCCGCATCGAGCAGGTG
>JBGPLJ010000247.1:0-5690 GCA_041486385.1 Steroidobacteraceae bacterium | reverse complement strand
GAGGTCGCAAGATCGTGAATGGCGTGGGCTAGCGCCCGCCTGTAGCAGCGCCTTAACAACGTCCGCGGCTATCAACAAGAACGGCAACCACAACGACCTTAGTAGGAACATGACTCGGCGTGTCTCCGATTCTCGCCGAATGGACTTGCACACGAACGGATTCAGCTGAGCGCTCTGCCGATCCAGTGTCCGATCAGCATGCTTACTACGACAACTGTGGAAGCAATCCCCAAGTGTTTGGCTACCTCCAGCAGGGGATTCAGTTTACGTTCCCGCGCCACCAGGTAAGTGAGTATGGCGAGAAGCAACGCGCCCCACACGATGGCTACTTCGGTGGCATGCGCGCGTGGGAACAATACGACCAAGGACACGAAGCTGATGCATAACAGTAGCCGTGTCGCAAAGTTCGTCACAGTTCCGGTGAACGCGTCCTTCTGGTCAAGCTGCTCGGATTCCTGAAAGACGTGTACGCTCAGAGCGTCCGTAAGGTTATCGGCGAGTGCTGCAATCAGAAGAGCACTTACAATTACAGGTTTCGTCGTGTCCGCGGCACTGAGACCGCCAACTAACGCCGTGCTGGTCACGACCGCAGCGGTTCCTCCGTAGCTTATTCTGCTGGTCTTGAACATTTGGGTTTCGAAGGCAAGCCCGAAAAGTCTAGTATGTCGCATCGGCACTGAGACTCACATGATCTACAGAAAGCTCGGGCGTTCGGCGTTGTCGGTCGCGCCACTGGCCCTCGGCGGCAACGTGCTCGGCTGGACGGCCGATGAGAAGACCTCGCATCGGTTGTTCGATGCCTGCGTCGACGCCGGCGTTAATCTGATCGATACGGCAGACGTCTACTCGCGCTGGATTCCCGGGCACCAGGGCGGCGAATCCGAGTCGGTGATCGGCAGCTGGCTGCAGCAAAGCGGCAAGCGCAACAAGGTACTCATCGCCACGAAGGTCGGGCACGAGATGGGCCCGGGCAAGCGCGGGCTGTCGCGTGCCTATATCTTGGCAGCGGTCGAGGCATCGCTGCGCCGCCTGCGCACGAGTCACATCGATCTCTACCAGGCGCACGCCGATGATCCCGAAACGCCGCTGGAGGAGACGCTCGGCGCTTTCGATGAACTCATCAAGGCAGGCAAGGTCCGCTGCATCGGTGCTTCGAATTACAGCGCCGAGCGGCTGGCACAGGCGCTCGAAGTCAGCCGCCGCAATGGCTTCGCGCGCTACGAGAGCATGCAGCCCTGGTACAACCTCTATGATCGCGCGAATTACGAAGGCGCGCTGGCGCAGCTGTGCGAGCGCGAGGAGCTCGGCGTCATCAGCTATTTCTCGCTCGCGAGCGGCTTCCTCACGGGCAAGTACCGCAGCGAGGCCGACCTGAAAGGCCGTCCGCGCGCGATGGCCGTGCAGGGGATGTTAAACCCGCGCGGCATGCGCATCCTGGCGGCGCTCGACGCAGTGGCGGCGAAGGTCGGCGCGACGCAAGCACAGGTCGCTCTTATGTGGCTCGTGTCCCACGGCGTCACGGCGCCGATCGCGAGCGCGACAGCGCTGCCGCAGCTTGCAGAACTGATCGGCTCGACGAGCCTGCGGCTCGACGCCGTGTCCGTGCAGCTGCTCGACGAAGCGAGCGTGGGCGGTGAACCCAAGCGCCCGCCCGGCGGCTAGACGACTGCTCCGAAGATCTTGGATCGCGTGAACCGACTGCCGCCAGCAAGCCGACTCGAATCGAGGCCCGCATCGCGCTGGCACGTGCTCGCAGCGAGCGCGATGTGCTACGGGTTCGATGCCATGGACTTCATGATGCTGGCCCTGGCTCTCCCGTTTCTGATATCGGAGTGGAACCTTTCGCTCGGTGAGGCCGGGATGCTCGGTACGGCCGGCATGGTCGGGGTCGGACTGAGCGGCGTCGCGCTCGGCTGGTTCGCGGATCGCTACGGACGGCGGCGCGCCCTGATCGCAGGCGTCGTCATCTTCGCCTTGTTCACGGCCGCCCTGGCGCTTGCCCGTTCGCGCTGGGATGTGATGGTTCTGCGGCTGCTGGCTGGCCTTGGCCTCGGCGGCGTGTGGGCCGCGGTGACGACGCTCATCAACGAGAGCTGGCCCAAGGAGTCGCGAGCGCGTGCCGTGTCGTGGGTGCTGAGCATGTGGCCGGTCGGCGTGAGCGTCGCGGCGGTGCTCGCGGCTACGGTGCTGCCGCGATACGGCTGGCGCAGCCTGTTCCTGTTCGGCGCGCTCGGCCTGCTCGCCGCGCTCTACGTATTCTTGTTCGTTCCGGAGTCGCCCCTCTGGCGTGCACACCGTTCCCGTCCGGCCGGCGCATCCCGCACTTCCGTTGCGGAGATCTTCGCGCCGGGATTTCGCAAGCACACGCTGCTCGGAACCCTGGCATCGGCCTGCTTCCTGACGGCCTATTGGGGAGCCAATACCTGGCTGCCCACCTTTCTCGTGCGCGATCATGGACTGAGTGCCGCAAGCATGGGGCGGTACGTGCTCGTCTTGAATGTCGGCATGTTCTGCGGCTACCCGTTGCTGGGTGCGCTGGCGGATCGGATCGGCAAGCGTCGCGCGCTGGTGCTCAGCTTCCTTGTCACCAGCGTGCTGCTGCCGATCTACGCGTCGCTCGACAACCTCAGCGCGCTGCTCTGGATCGGGCCCGTCGTCGCCGTGTTCTTTGCGCAAACGGGCATTTTTGGCGCGTATTTCCCCGAGCTTTATCCGACGCGCATCCGCAGTCTTGGAGCAGGCTTCTGTTTCAACGTCGGTCGGGGCATCGCGGCCTTCGCTCCGTTTGCCATGGGGCAGCTCGCCAGTATGGTGGGACTGGCTCGCGGCATCGCGCTCTGTGGCGTGGCTTTCCTGCTTGCGGGCCTCGTGATGTGTTTCCTTCCGGACCAACCGCCGTTCGCGTCGGCCTCCGACGAGACTCCGTCAACCTAGCCTCACGCGAAGTACACGGTCTTCAGCTCAAAATACGGATCGAGCCCCTCGATACCGCCCTCGCGGCCCATGCCGGACTGTTTGAAGCCGCCGACGGGCATCTTGGGATCGACGATCATGCCGTTCACGGTGACGCTGCCGGAGCGCACGCGCCGCGCGAGCGCGTAGCCCTGCTCCGGATCCTTCGTGTACACGGCGCCGTGCAGGCCGTAGATCGTATCGTTCGCTTTCGCGATCGCATCGTCCGGCGAGTCGTACGCGATGAACGACACGACCGGTCCGAAGATTTCCTCCTGCGCGATCGTCATCTTGCTTTGCACGTCGCTGAACACCGTGGGCTCAATGTAGTAGCCACGCTTGAAGTTCGCCGGTCGGCCGCCGCCGAGGACAATCTTTGCGCCTTCCGCGCGGCCCTTGGCGATGTAGCCTTGCACGCGCTTCAGCTGCCGCTCCATGGTGAGCGGCCCCATCTGCGTATCTTCCTGCGACGGATCGCCCACCTTCACCTGGCGCACGGCGCTCACGTAGGCGTCGAGCACTTCCTGCTTGCGCTTCTGCGGCACTAGCACGCGGGTGAGCGAGAAGCATACCTGGCCGGTGATCGGCATCGAGAAGGGCACGAGGCTCTGCAGCACATTGCCGAGGTCCGCGTCCTCCATGACGATCGCGGCCGATTTGCCGCCGAGCTCGAAGCTGGTGCGCGCCAGACGCTCGGCGGCCGCCGCCGCGATCTTGCTGCCCGCCGCGCTGCTGCCCGTGAAGCTGATCTTGTCGATGCCTCGGTGACGGATCAGGAAATCGCCGACCTCGCGTCCTGCGGGCACCACGTTGAAGACGCCCGGCGGCAGGCCGGCCGCTTCGATGCACTCGGCAAGCACGTACGCATCCATGGGCGTTTCCGGCGCGGGCTTGGCAACGATGGTGCAGCCCGCGGCGAGCGCCGCCGCGACCTTGTAGCAAAGGAGCACGAGCGGTGCGTTCCACGGCGTGATCGCCGCGCAAACGCCGACCGGCTCCTTCACCACGCGCACCAGCCCGCCGTTGTCGCGGCGCCGCTCGTCGACGAGTCGGTACGTCTGGATGAGCTCGCCGTAGTAAGCGAAGAGCCCCGCAGCCTGCCCGGAGGCGTAGCGCGTAAAGGAAATCGGCGCGCCCACTTCCGCCGTCCAGATCTCGGCGAACTCCGCATGGCGGGCCTTCATGATCTCGGCAATCTTGAGAAGCTGCTTGCCGCGCTCCGCCTGCGACATCCGCGGCCACGGCCCTTTGTCGAAGGCCTCGCGCGCCGCGGCGACCGCGCGGTCCACGTCCTGCGTGCTCGCCTCGGCGTAGGTCGCAATGACCTCCTCGGTCACCGGCGAGATGACCGAGAGCAGGTTGCTGGTCGCCGGCTTCACCCATTGGCCGCCGATATAGAAAGAGTGGGGGTGCTTGACCGAATACGCGGACGGGGATTTCACGGCGTTCATGGGCGGCTCCGGAGTGGCGCTGTCTAAGGGAGATGCGTGGCCCAGTATACGAGTCGTTTCCGGGGCGATCATCCCGCCGGTACCAACCGATTCGACTCGCTCTAATGTTTTTGTTCTGACTTCATGGCGGCGGAGACCTTCTCCGCCTGCTCCAGCACTCGCAACACGTTCTCGCCGGCGAGGAGCTTCAGGTCATGGTCCGTCCAGCCGCGAGAAATAAGTTCCGCGAAGAGATTCGGATACATCGAGACATCCGATAGCCCGACCGGCCACGCGGTGTTGCCGTCAAAGTCCGAGCCGATGCCGACATGCTCGACACCCGCCACCTTTCGAATGTATTCGACCTGGTCCGCGACTTTAGCGACCGAGGTCGGCGGCATCTTCACGCCGGTCATGATGTTCTCGAAGAGCGCATTCCGTTCCGCTTCGGTCGTGACCTCGCGCGCGCGGCGGTTGTATTCCTCGATAACGGGCTGCATGACCTTGGCAACATCCGGGTCCGTGAATCCAGCGACGAACGCGACCATGACGACGCCGCCATTCGCCGGCAAACGCTTGAGGATGTCATCGGGCACGTTGCGCGGCACGTCGCAGATGGCGCGTGCCGAGGAGTGCGAGAAGATCACCGGCGCGCGCGAGACGCGCAGCGCGTCGTCCATGGTCTCGGCAGACACGTGCGCGAGATCGACCAGCATGCCGATGCGATTCATCTCGAGCACCACCTGCTCGCCGAACGGCGTGAGCCCGTGATGTGCGGGCACGTCGGCCGCCGAATCCGCCCAGTCCGTGTTCGTGTTGTGCGTCAAGGTCATGTAGCGCACGCCGAGGTCGTAGTAGGCGCGGAGCGCCCCCAGCGAATTCTCGATGGCGTGCCCGCCCTCGATGCCGAGCATCGAGCCGATGCGGCCGTGCTTCTTGGCGTTGCGAATGTCCGCGGCCGTGGTCGCGAACTGAAACACATCCGGGTATTGCGCGATCATGCGACGCGCGAGGTCGATCTGCTCGAGCTGCGTGTGCGCCCATCCGGTGGTTAGCTCGCCAGGGACATACACGGACCAGAACTGCGCGCTCAAGCCACCCTGCCGCAAGCGCGGGATATCCGTATTTCCGGCCGTTGGCTTGCGCAGGTCGTAGCCGACGACGTCGTTCGGCGTCTTCTTGTCGGTGCGAATGGCCCAAGGCAGGTCGTTGTGGCCATCGAAGAGGATCGCACTGGCGAGGAGCTTGTGCGCGTGTTCAAGATCGGCCGCCGTGGGCGGCGACGCGACAGTGAAATTTGCGCAGGCG
>JBGPLJ010000246.1:0-5697 GCA_041486385.1 Steroidobacteraceae bacterium | reverse complement strand
ACACCGGCACCGGCCGGGGGTTAGGGGCGGGTTTGGCCGCTGCCGCGGACGACGTATTTGTAGCTGGTGAGCTGCTCGACGCCGACGGGGCCGCGGGCGTGGAATTTGTCGGTGGAGATGCCGATCTCGGCGCCCATGCCGAATTCGCCACCGTCGGCGAATTGCGTTGAGGCGTTGTGCAGAACGATGGCGCTGTCGACTTCCCGCAGGAAGCGCTCCGCGGTCGCCGTGTTTTGCGTGACGATCGCATCCGTGTGGGCAGAACCGTAGCGCGCGATGTGGGCAATCGCGTCATCGACACCGTCGACGACGCGTATGGCAATGATCGCGTCGAGGTACTCCGTGTACCAATCCTTCTCGATGGCGGAGCGCACACGCGGATCCACGGCTCGCGTCGCCTGATCACCGCGCACTTCGCAATGCGCGTCGAGCAGCATCGCAACGAGCGGCGCGAGATGTGTCGGGGCCGCGAGGCGATCGACGAGCAGCGTCTCCGCCGCGCCGCAGATGCCCGTGCGCCGCATCTTTGCGTTGAGGACGATGCGTTTCGCCATCTCGAGGTCCGCCTGCGCGTCGACGTAGACGTGGCAGTTGCCTTCGAGATGACCGATCACCGGCACGCGCGCCTCGCGCTGCACGCGCTCGATGAGACTCTTGCCGCCGCGCGGCACGATGACGTCGATGAACTCCGTCATGTTCGCGAGCAGATACCCCACCGCGCTTCGATCCTGCGTCGGTAAGATCTGAATGGCGGCTGCCGGCAGCCCCGCTCGCGCAAGACCCTGCGCGAGACACGCGTGAATCGCGCGCGAGGAGCGTTCGCTCTCGCTGCCGCCGCGCAGAATCGCTGCGTTGCCGGACTTCAGCGCGATGCCGCCGGCATCGGCCGTCACGTTCGGCCGGCTTTCGTAGATGATGGCGATCACGCCGAGCGGCACGCGCACCCGCTCGATTTCGAGACCGTTCGGCCGCAGCCAGTGGGCGAGCACCGTGCCGACGGGATCGGGAAGCGCGGCAATGTCCTGAAGTCCCCGTGCCATGGCCTCGACACGCACTGCATCGAGCTCCAGCCGATCGAGGAGCGCCGGTCCGAGCCCGGCGCTGCGCGCCCCGTTCATATCGGCGCCGTTGGCAAGCAGAATCTCCGCACAGTTCGCACGCAGCGCCGTGGCTGCTGCCAGCAGCGCGGCATTCTTCTGCTCCGCCGTTGCGTGCCGCAAAACATCCGCGGCGGCGACGGCGGCGCGGCCGAGCGTCTGCATCTCATCGGCGAGGCGCGTGGGTTCAGCCGTCGCGGCCATTGCAGTCATCCGCGATCATCGGGCCGCGCTCAGATCGGACGCGTCTTCAAAGCTCTTCAGCATGGCGAGATCGTCGCGGTGAATCAGCTCTTCGCGGCCCGCGTACCCAAGGATCGATTCGATCTCGCCGCTTTGCCGGCCCATGATGCGCGCGGTGTCGGCATCGGAGTAAGCGCTGATGCCGCGCGCGATTTCGCTACCCGTCGGACCGAACACGCTGATCGTATCGCCGCGCTCGAAGCGGCCGCTCGCGCGCACGACGCCCGCGGGCAGCAGGCTCTTGCCGCGACCGAGCGCCGCCACCGCCCCCGCATCAACCATCACGGCTCCCGTCGGACGGAGACTTCCCGCGATCCACTGCTTGCGCATCGCGACCGGCGTATCGCTCGGCACAAACCACGTCGCCCGTTCGCCCTCTTCGATGCGCTTCAACGGGTGGAGCTTGCGGCCGCTCGCGATGCACATGTTGCACCCGGCGCCGACCGCGATTCGAGCCGCCGCGATCTTCGTCGCCATGCCGCCCGAACCGACGTCGGAGGAACTCTCGCCGGCCATCGCTTCGATCTCGGGCGTGATGTTGAGCACGCGATCGACGAACTCCGCATGCTCATCGCGGGCAGGGTCGGCAGTGTAGAGGCCGTCGACATCCGACAGCAGCACCAGGCAATCGGCGCTCGCCATCTGCGCAACGCGCGCCGCGAGGCGGTCGTTGTCGCCATAGCGGATTTCGCTGGTCGCGACCGTGTCGTTTTCGTTGATCACGGGGATCGCGCCCAGCGTGAGCAGGGTGCGCAGCGTGTTGCGCGCGTTCAAGTAGCGGCGCCGCTGTTCGGTATCCTCGATCGTGAGCAGGATCTGCGCCACGGCGAGCCCATGCTGCTCGAGAATCTCCTTGTAGGCGTGCGCCAGACGAATCTGCCCGACCGCCGCCGCCGCCTGGCTCTCTTCGAGGCGCAGCTTGCCCGCGTCGAGGCCGAGATGCCGGCGCCCGAGCGCGATGGCGCCCGAGGAGACGATCAGGACTTCCTGATTGCGCTTGCGCAGGCGCGCCACGTCCTCGGCGAGCGCCTCGAGCCAGGCGCGATTCAAGCGGCCGCTCGCCTGATCGACGAGCAGCGCCGAGCCGATCTTGATGACCACGCGCCGCGCCTCGCGCAGCGGCCGGGCACCCTCCTTTTTCGCGCCATCCGTCATCATTTGCCGACTATACCTCGCAATTCCCCGGGTCACAGTCCCCCGCGGTGACTGCGGGTGGCGACAGAATCCCGGCGTCCGCCCGCCGCGCGGGCGATTTGCATCGCAAGTCTTCGGGTGTCGGCCGCACCGCCGGTGTTGCCGACGATTTTCGGCCCCCTTAAGATGCAGCAGTTCCCGGACCCTGTGAGAAATGCGAGGAGCCTCTGTGGGTAGAGATTACGACCCGGTCCCCGGCCAGTGGTATGAGAACCTCGAGGAGGACGAAGTGTTCCAGGTAGTGACCGTCAACGAGGATAAGGAACTGGTGAACGTGCTTTACCTCGACGGCGACACCGAGGAGATGGACCTCGACACCTGGGCGGAACTCGATCTCGAGATGACCGAAGAACCGGAAGGCTGGTCCGGGTCCCCAGCCGTAGAGGACGATGACGAAGATGAAGACGAGGATGAGGACGATGACGATGACGACGACTGGGACGACGACGACGACGAGGACGACGATGACCTCGACGACGAGGAAGACGACCAGCGCGGCGAATACTAGTCGTTGAATATTGGCGGCTCCATTGGCACCTATTGGGACCGTACCGGGAGCTGAATCCTGGTTCCACGAACGTCAGTCCGCCTGGCTGTACCGGCGGCTGGCCGCTGCTGAGCACGACGCGACGAAGCGCGAGCTCTTCGAATCGCTCGCCGTCGCAGCGGAGCGCCAGGCGCTGCGCTGGGAGCAGGAAGCATCCATGACGCCCGCGCAGATCGCAGCGTTTCAGCCGTCCCTGCGTGCCAAGATCGTGGCGCAGCTCTTGAAACTCCTCGGGCCGCGACCGCTGCGTGCGGTACTGACGGCGATGAAGCTCCGCGGCCTTTCCGTCTACGGCTCGGCCCTTGCGGTGCCCGGCCATCCGATGCCGACCTCGCTCGATGAGGTCGGTGCTCGGCATCGCGGCACGGGCAGCAATCTGCGCGCAGGCGTGTTCGGCGTCAGCGACGGGCTTGTGTCGAACGCGAGTCTCATCCTCGGCGTCGGCGGTGCGGGTGTCCCGATCGAAACGCTGCTCATGAGCGGCGTCGCGGGCATGTTCGCCGGTGCGCTCTCGATGGCCGCGGGCGAATACGTCTCGGTACGCTCGCAACGCGAGATGTACGAGTACCAGATCGCTCTCGAGAAAGAGGAACTCGACGAATATCCGGAAGAGGAAGCCGAAGAGCTCGCGCTCATCTACCACGCGCGCGGCATGCCGCTCGACAAGGCGCGCGAAGTCAGCACGGAAATGATGAGCAATCCCGAGCACGCGCTCGATGTGCTCGCACGCGAAGAGCTCGGCTTGAATCCTGCAAGTCTCGGGTCGCCCTGGGGCGCGGCGGCAGCATCGTTCTTTGCCTTTGCGGGCGGCGCGTTTGTCCCACTCGTACCGATACTTGTGGGTGTTCTGCCGGCCCGCGTCCTGCCCTTGACGGCTGGCCTCACCCTCATCGCGCTCTTTGCCATCGGCACAGTGCTGAGCCTGTTCACGGGGCGCAGTGCGCTACGCGGCGGTCTGCGCATGGTTCTCATCGGGGCGGCCGCGGGCGCCATCAGCTTTGCGATCGGGCACGTGCTCGGCGCTGCTGTCTCCTGACTACGGCGATCCGGCGGACGACATGCCTCCATTGCAACCACCGAGCCCGACCGACCTCACCGCCCTCAAGTCAATTGTTGGCATTGGCGGCTTTCTCGAGGCCGCCGCGGACGTCGAACCGTTTCTGGTCGACTTTCGCAAGCTCTACCACGGGCGGAGTGCCCTGGTGCTGCTGCCCTCGAGCACCGAGCAGGTTGCGAACATCCTCGCGTACTGCGACGCTCACAGCATCGGTGTCGTGCCGCATGGGGGCAACACCAGCTATTGCGGCGGCTCCGCGCCTGATGAGAGCGGCGCGCAAGTCGTGGTCGGCCTGCGCCGGCTCAACAAAGTGCGCGCGGTCGATCCGCTCAACTATTCGATGACCGTGGAAGCGGGCTGCGTGCTCGCCGCCGTACAGGCAGCGGCGGATCGCGCGGATCGGTTGTTTCCACTCAGCCTCGGATCGGAGGGCTCCTGCCAGATCGGCGGCAATCTCTCGACGAACGCCGGCGGCACGGCGGTGCTCCGCTACGGCATGGCGCGCGAGCTCGTGTTCGGACTCGAAGTGGTGCTCGCCGATGGCCGCGTGCTCGACTCATTGCGGACCCTGCGCAAGGACAACACAGGCTACGACCTGAAAGCGCTCTTCCTCGGAGCCGAGGGCACGCTCGGCATCATCACCGCGGCTTGCCTGAAGCTTTTCCCGAAGCCCGCGGTCTACGCGACGGCAATGATAGCGGTGCCCGATGTAGCCTCGGCCGTCGCGCTCCTCGCAAGGCTGCGCGCCGCAAGCGGCGATCGCGTGAGCACGTTCGAGCTCATGCCACGCTTTGGCATCGAGCTCACGACGCATCACATCTCCGGCATCACGGACCCGTTCGAGAAAGCGTACCCTTGGTACGTGCTTGCGGAGCTCACGAGCGCGCGGGCCGAGGACGATCTCAATGCAACACTCGAAAGTGCCCTCGCAACTGCGATCGAGCAAGGCCAGGCGCTCGATGCGGTCATTGCCACCAGTCTCGCGCAGCGCGACGCGCTCTGGCGCATTCGCGAGACGATCCCCGAAGCGCAGACGCACGATGGCGCAAGCATCAAGCATGACGTCTCCGTGCCGGTCGCGGCGCTCCCCGAGTTCGTCGCCAAGGCATGCGCATGGGTAGCAGCGAACGTGCCGGATGCGCGACTCCTGCCCTACGGCCACGTCGGCGACGGCAATCTTCACTTCAATCTGAGTCAGCCCGTCGGCGGCTCTGCGGCTGCGTTTCTCGCGCAACGCATCGAAATCCAGCGCGCGATCTACGACCTCGCCGTCTCCATGCGCGGCAGTTTCAGCGCGGAGCACGGTATTGGACGCTACAAGGTCACCGAGCTCGAGCACTACCGCAGTGCCGTCGAGCTCGACCTCATGCGGACGCTGAAGCACGCGCTGGATCCGAAAGGTATTCTCAATCCAGGCAAGGTTCTGAAGGTATGCTGACTCGCATTGTCTCGCTCGGAATCGTGATCGCAGCGCTTGCGCCGAGTCTCGCGTGGGCAGCTGTCGCGGATGCCGACGATGCCGGCGACGGGAATGCTGTCTCCCGGCCCAGGAGACTGTT
>JBGPLJ010000245.1:0-5701 GCA_041486385.1 Steroidobacteraceae bacterium | reverse complement strand
GAACGTGACGCTCACGGTGATGGGCCAGCGCGTGGTCGAACGCGCGCGGCGCATGTTGAGTGACAGCGACGAGATCATCGATCTCGCGCGACACAGCCGCGACCCGCGGGCCGGCAATCTGCGCGTAGCTTTGATCCCGACGATCGGGCCGTACCTGCTGCCCATTGTCGCAGGCAAGCTCCACAAGCAGCTGCCACGGCTAAAGCTGCTCCTCAATGAATACCAGACCGCGCCGCTGCTCGAGCATCTGAAGTCCGGGCGCATCGATGTCGGAATTCTTGCGCTGCCGATCGATGTCGACGGGCTCGTTGCGCGCACGCTTTACGACGAACCCTTCATGGTGGCCATGCCGGCGAATCACCCGCTTGCGGGGCGAGCGAGCGTCAAGCTACAGGATCTTGCGCACGAGAAGCTGCTGCTGCTCGAGGACGGGCACTGCCTGCGAGATCAGGCGCTCGAGGTCTGTAGTCGCATCGGATTGCATGAGAACGACGACTATCGCGCGACGAGTCTCGAGACACTGCGGCAGATGGTTGCGGCCGGTCATGGCATCACGCTCCTGCCCGAACTCGCGGCCGAGGCGTCTCACGGAGGTCAGCGTTCACTTGCCGTGCGGCCGTTCACAAAACCCGCACCGAAGCGCACGGTCGGCGCCGTGTGGCGCAAATCAAGCACTCGCGTCGCCGCAATCGAAGCGCTGTGCGAAATCATCACGCAAACGATGCATCGGAAGCGCTGACCCTTTATCCTCCCGGCGTATGCGAATCGCCTCCGCACGCTCGATCGTTGTACTTCTTACCATCGCGTCCACCGCGTCGCTCAGGGCGGCGGACACTTCGCCGCCGCTCGTAATATTTGGCGATCCGCAGCCGCATTCCGCGGTTGCGTGGTCGCGCATGCAAGGCGCAACCGCGATGCACGTGCGTATCCGTGCAAATGCCACAGCCGCCTGGCGTAAGTTCGACGCGCCCGTTGCTGCGGCCAATGATTTCGCGGCGAAAGTGACGGTTAAGGGGCTGCTCGCAGCAACCTCCTATGAGTACGAGCTGTGGTTCACCGGAGATGGAGTGGATCCTGAACTCAAGGCAATAGGGCAATTGCGCACGGCGGCTTCCGATCAGTCTTTTGTTCCCGTGCACTTTGCCTGGGGTGGCGACGTCGGCGGTCAGAACGTCTGTCGCGACGCCGTCGACGGCTATCCAATCTTCAACGCGCTCGTCAATGAGAAGCTCGACTTCTTCATTGCGCTCGGCGACCTGGTCTACGAAGACAACCCCTGCCAGCCTCGTGGCCAGTACAACAATCCGCAAGTGCCGGGGCCGGCGCAGCCGGCCACCAAGCTCGAAGACTACTGGGCAATGTGGCACTACAACCGGAACGATGGGCATTTGAGTGACTTCGTCACGCGTCAGGACTACGTAGCCGTTTGGGATGATCACGAAGTGCTCAACGACTTCGGCCCCGGCAATGACACCCGCGCCGAAGCGCCTTATACCGCGGGCGAGCACATGATGCCGCTCGGCCTCAAGGCATTTGTCGATCAGAATCCGCTGATCGCCGATGCCGCGGCCACGCCGAAGCTTTATCGAACATTCACCTACGGCCTGCACGCCCAGGTGTTCGTGCTCGATTGCCGTCAGTTCCGCAGCTTGAACAGCGCAAAGGATACTGGCAGCACACCGAAGACCATGCTCGGCGCGGATCAGCTCGCGTGGCTCGAGCGCGAGATCGCGAAATCCAAGGCGACGTGGAAGATCATCGTCACCAGCGTGCCCCTCGCGCTGCCGACCGGAACTCTCGAGCGCGGCTTCGATGGCTGGGCGAATGCCGATACGGAATTCGGCTACGAGCGCGAACTGCGCAAGATCGTGAATTCCCTTTACGACAGCAAGGTGAGGAACGTCGTGTGGCTCACGACCGATGTGCACTTCGCCGCCGGCTTTCACTACCGGCCGATCGAAGAGGATCAGAACTGGGAGATGTACGAATTCGCGAGTGGCCCGTTGAACGCGCAGTCCTTCCCGAAGCAGGTACTCGATACGTCATTCAATCCGGATCGGCTGTTCTACTTCGGCCCCGCGTATGTCGGCGAGCCCAAGACCTGGGCGCAGGCGAAGCAGTGGTTCAACTACGGACTGATCGATGTCGATCGCACGGGAATTCTAACGGTGTCGATCAAGAACGTCGATGGTGCAGTGGTGCGGCAGGCGAAGTTGGCGCCGAAGAGGAAGTAGAGACATTGCCGCTGGTCCGGTTGGCGGGGGTCAGGTCAAGGGAGAGAACTTGATCTCCAATTTCTACGTATCATTGCCCTGATCCAACATTATTAGCCGTCGCCCCTGGAGCCCAACATGGCAAGGAAGAAAAAGCGGGCACCCCAACCGCTTCGAGCCCACGTGCTGGGACATGCGGAAGTCGAAGCGCACCTGCGATCGGGCGAAGACGATCCGGCGCTGCGCGAATACTTCGGCGACGAGCGTTACCTCGAGCTGCAAACCCTCGCGCAGCAGGCCGCGCGTGCAACCCGTCGGGGCGCCGTGCGTCCGCGGGTCTATGTCCTGCCCGGCATCATGGGCTCGACACTCGGGCGCAAGCGAAAATTCCTGAACGACACGCTCTGGGTCGATCCCATCGAGATCGCCCTGGGTCACCTCACAAACCTCGCTCTGCCGGACGGCGGCCGCAATACGGCGCTGGGCGTCCTCCTCATCGCGTATCTCAAGTTGAAGCTCACACTCGAGGCCGCAGGATTCGATGCCGATTTTCATGCGTTCGACTGGCGGCAGAGCGTCGATGGGCTCGGCGCGGAACTCATGCGGCGCATTGAGGCTGACGGCGCAGGCAGTGTCGCGCTTGTCGCGCACAGCATGGGCGGTCTCGTGGCGCGCGCAGCCATGGCGCTCGATAGCAACCGCAAGATCGGCAAGCTCGTCATGCTCGGCACGCCGAATTTCGGATCGTTCGCGCCCGTGCAGGCGTTTCGGGGCACCTATTCCTCAGTGCGCGCGATCGCAGCGCTTGATCTCAAGCACAGCCCCGAATCACTGGCGCGGCGGGTATTCACGACATTCCCCGGCCTCACGCAGATGCTGCCGGCGCCTGAGAAATTCTCAGGCGTCGATCTCTACGACTCGAAGAGCTGGCCGGCTGATGGGCCGGAGCCGAGCGCCGAGCTACTGCAAGCCGTTGCCGGCGTGCGCGCGAAGCTTGCCGCTCCGGATGATCGGTTCTTTCTCATTGCTGGCATCAACCAGGAGACGACTGTCGGCATGACCGCCGACAACGGCAAATTCGAATACACCGTGTCGAAAATGGGCGATGGCACGGTTCCTCTCGATTTCTGCCTGCTGCCGCCGACGCGCACGTACTACGTCGTGGAATCACACGGAAGCCTGCCCAACAACAGTCTCGTTGGCCGCGCGACGATCGACCTCCTGCGCAACAGCGCAACGCTCCTCCTGCCAACACAGTGGACGACCACGCGCGGCTCGCGCACGGTCCGTGAGAAGGAGATGCGCACTCCGATCGAGCGCAAGAACTGGAACAGGATGAGCGCGGCGGAGCGGCGCGCGTTCTGGGAAGGCATGTTGACGATGACTCGCGGAGGGACCGGACAAGCGCCGGCCGTCGATACACCGGCGGCACCCGCTCCGCCGGTTGCAGGCCGAAGTCACGTGATCATGGGTCTCGGCGAGCGCCGCCCCATCGAGATTCGTCTCGCCAAGGGCAACATCACCGATGTGAATGCGCGAGCGATCGTGCTTGGCATCTTCAAGAACGTCGAACCCGCGGGCCCGGCGATCGCAATCGACGCGCGCCTGAACGGTGCAGTTCGGGAATTCACGCGCCGGCGCATGTTCAAGGGCGACGTCGGCGAAGTGTTCGTCATGCCGACGAACCGGAGCCAGCTGCGCGTCGACTCCGTGCTGTTCGCGGGACTTGGCAATTTCGACACCTTCAAGGACGGCGGCGTCCACGAGTTCGTGGCGGAGAATATCGTCCGCACCTTCGTGCGCACGCAGGTCGAGGACTTCGCGACAGTCATCTGGGGCACGAGCTCGGGCAGCTCCATCGCGCAGGCGCTCGAGTATCAGTTGCGCGGCTATTTCAAGGGCATGGCCGACGCCGACCCGGATCGTGAGCTTCGGCGCATCACCTTTTGCATGCGCGACCCCGACAAGTACCGGACGATGCGCGCGGCGCTCCTGCAGCTCACCGGTACGACGCTCTTCGATGACGTCGAAGCGACGATCACCGAGATCGAGCTGGCCGAGACCGCTGTGGCCGAAGTAACGAAGCGCGCGATCACGAGCGCCGGGCCGACGCCCGCCTACCTTCTCGTCAACGAGCGCGTCGAAAGCGATGACGTGCGCTGGCTGGAAGCGTCGCTCCTCACGGCGGGCGGCAAGGCGACAACGATCACTGGCGAGCGGCGTCTGAAGCCGAAGCTCCTTAGTGCACAACTGAATGCGATCGAATACAACTCCTTCACCTATCGCGGCATGCGTCGCTATGGCGAGCGGCTCGGAGCGCTCCTGCTCGATGACTCGATCCGCACGGCGCTCAAGACGGTACGCGCCAATCACCTCATTGTCGTGCACGATGGTCCGAGTTCGAAGTACCCGTGGGAAACCCTCTGTATCGACGGCTGGTTCCCCGCGGCCGAGGCGGGTTTGAGTCGACGTTACGCGGCGGACAATCTTTCAGTTGCCAAGTGGAGCGAACAGCGGCGCATCGATAAAACGCTGGATATTCTCCTCATCGTCAACCCGACGAAGAATCTCGACGGGGCGGATCGTGAAGGCGAGCGTCTCAATGCGCTCTTTCGCCGACGCAAGAGCATCCAGGTGCATGAGTTTGCGGGCGACGCGGCAACGCTTGCGGCTGTCAAAGAGGCGTTTCAATCGGGCAAGTACGACGTACTGCACTACGCGGGTCATGCGCGTTTCGATGAGCACGACCCGGCGCGCAGCGGCATCCTGCTGGCCGACGGGATGCTCTCGGGCCTCGATCTCGCCTCGCTCAGCAATCTGCCGGCACTGGTGTTCTTCAATGCATGCGAGAGCGGTCGCCTTCCGTCCAAGTCGCATCTGCGCCGCAAGCACATGAAGGATCGCATCAACAAGAACGTCGGACTCGCCGAGGCTTTTCTGCGCGGCGGCGTGGCGAACTACGTTGGCACGTATTGGCCGGTCGGCGACGATTCGGCGACGACCGCGGCCACTTCGATCTACGGTGCAATCGTTGGCGGCAAATCGATCGGTGAAGCGGTTGCCGCCGCGCGCGCGGCGTTACGAACCGCGACCTCGATCGATTGGGCCGACTACATCCACTACGGCAGCTACGACTTCACGGTCAAGAGCGGCGGGTGATAGCGATACGCGCCGCGGCCAGGGGCGCGCTGTCATCGAATACGAGCTGTCCTGCGCGCCGCGCAATGCCGAGCTTGTGCCAGATTGCATCGAGATCGATGGGCTCGGCGTTTGCGCCGTGCGCGCGATAGAGCGTCATCAGCACGTCGGTGCCGGTAGCTCCGTCCGCGATTGCGAGCACCTTTTCAATCGGCCATTCGCTCGTATTGCCGCCGGCCACGCGTAGCACCTCACGCAATGCGTCTTGCAGGCCTTTGCGATTGCCTGTGCGTTCGCGAATGATCACGTCTGCCTGCAGACAGAAGAGCGCCCCGCCCCAGTAAGTGCGG
>JBGPLJ010000244.1:0-5707 GCA_041486385.1 Steroidobacteraceae bacterium | reverse complement strand
CACGGCGTGATAGCCGCCGAGCAGTTCCTTCAAGCCATGCCCAACCCGGGTAATCGCCAGGTCTCCGACCTTGAAGCCCCAGAGATCGTTGACCACATGCAGCTGGTCGATATCGCCATACAGGATGCACGCCTGCAGCTCGGCCCCGGCAGTCTGCATCAGGGTCTGGGCTTGCGTTTCGAAAGCGCTGCGAGTGAGAAGTCCAGTGGTGGAGTCGTAGTCGGCTGCGAGATGGCGCGAGACGATACGGGCAAAGCGCTCGAGGCGTCGCACGTCCTCATCGCCGTAATCCGGCCCATCCGCCCGATTGACAGCCGCGAGCAATCCGACGCAACGGCCGTCAGGGCTGACGATCGGCACTGCCATGAGCTTGCAGACGTGAGGTGAATCGGCGGAATCGCGAATGCGGTTCTTGATGATCGGAGCGAACTCACGCTCCTGGCCCTCCAGCAGGCGGTTTCCTAGAGCGGCAAGCAACCGGTTGCCCGCGCGCCGTACGACTCCCGCGGCAAACTCTTCCGCTTCGGCATCGATCCCGTGATTTATGAGAGTCCGAAAAGCGGGCGTAATAAGTACGATCGCGATAGCGCGCACGCGCCGCTGTGCCGCGGCTAACAGATCGTCGAGCGACTGCGGCGCCGGTAACACGGGTGTGCCTGCCTGTCCTGTATGCCCTGCCTCTTGCATGGCCCTATCCGGCAATAGCCGGCCGATTGCCCGACTCTGTCGGGGTTATTTGGAAGCCGCAAGACTAACCGCAGCGCGGCAGAGAGGTGGGATTCGCGTCGCATATTATGTGTACCGAACAAGCACTTACCGCCAAAGAGTGATCCGGCGCTCACCGCGGCGCCGTGATGGGTCACGGCGCCGCGCATGCTCAGCCGTAGGGCAAGCGGTTCAGCTCAGAGGGATCGCAGGAAATTGAGCAGATCCTGTTTGGCGCTCTCCGGCAACTGGTTGTAGGCACCGACAACGCGATTGGCTTCGGACGGTGCGAACTGTCCGTTGCCGTCACTGGCATGAGCGCGAATTGCCTGCGCCAGATCCGAAGTTCGGCCGTCGTGGAGGAAGAACACGCGCTGGCCTAATCCCCACAGCGGTGCCGTGCGGAATTCATCGCCCGCCGCTCCACCTTGCTGAATGTTGTCCGCGAGGCGCGGACCCATCCGATGCACGGCAAGATCGGAGAACAGATCCACCCTCTTCTCGCTGAGCGCCGGCACAGTGCTCGTGGTCGTCAGCATTGACGGCGAGTGGCAATACGCGCAGCCCGTATTCGCGAAGAGCTGTCGGCCTCGAGCGATTGACGTAGCGCCGCCCGGCGTGTCGGTGGATCGCGCCGGCGGAGCGAGGAAGCGCATGAAGATGGCGAATTTGCTGATGCCGCTCTCACTCTCTACGCCCGTCGCGCCAGCAGGGTTCGTGACGTTGTTCGGCCGGAGCGCCGTCTGGCAGGCCGCGGTCTCATCGCGTTCGTTCGGAAACAGCTCGTTGGTCACCCCCATCTCGACGTTATAGGCCTCGCCGGAAAACAGCAGCAACGACTTGTTCTGTGCCTTCCAGCCAAAGCGCGTGATCGTGCCATCGTTGCCGGTGCGATTGACATGCCCGCCAATTCCGAGATTTGCTTTGGCCTGCTGAAACGCCGCCAGATTCTGCAGGATTGCGCCGTCCGGAATCTGCTCGATCAGCCCCAGGCCAAAGGTCGGCGTTGGAATACGCAAGCTGACGTTGTCACGGGCGACCTGAGCCGCGAAGTCGTCCTGGAGAATCGTACAATTGCTCGCGTCACCAGTGGAATCAACTCGGCCACTCACCACGAATAGTGCATGCACACCGCCATCGCGCGTGCCGTCACGCCTGAACTTGAAACGCGCTTCGCGTACCGGCCCGTTCGCCCTGATGAACGACGGGATCTGATTGTGTGCACCGAACGCCGTTGCCACCGCAATCTGCGGATTGACAGGCGGCGCGGAACCCCCGATCGCGGGTTGCGAATGGCAGCCCGCGCAGCCGTCGAGGTTGAAGCGTGGCCCGATACCGTCACCGAGGCCTTCGGCTTCGGAAAAATCGTCGAGTCCCGCAGCGAAATACTCCTGCTCGTAGCTACTGAGCCCACTGAGCGGGCTACCGGCGCCAGCCGCACCCGAACGAACTCCCGGGTCAGTCGCGACGCTATCCGCGCTAGCCGTCGCAAATGCCGCCAGCGTGCCAGCGATTAGAAAAAACCAGACCCCACTGCTTCTTGATGCTGTCATGAATAGGTTCTCCCGTAGTTGCAATGGCGCGTGCCGTTACGGCACGAACCCCCCGAGGCAACGCAGGGACGCCCGCGACCACACGTCTCGCGGACTGAAACAAATGCATGACGGAGATTGCGCCCTTGATATTGGCGCTTGGCCGACTCGCAAGCATTCGAACACCCCCTGGCAACCCCGCTATCAAGGGAAATGACTCCCGTAGACCGGTGGCTTTGCGTCTCCATCTTTCGATGGGTTTGCCCTTTTCAGTGCGGCACGCCGCGCTCGCCATTGCGACGAGTCTTCGTGTGCCGCATCTAAACAAAGCAATTGCCGTGCCGAATGGCTGCGAAAATGTGAACTGCGTCAAGTTGCTGTTTTTTCACGCGCCACGAAACGCACGCGCGCGCCGCTGTGGTGCGCGCGCGCCGCAGTTGTCGCCATGCCGGGACACACAGCGCGCGTTATTGAGCTAAGCGACTGATTAGTGGGAAACCGGGCGCGTCGCTCGACGCAGACAGCAGACTAGGCCTGCGCCTGATCCGTGGCGTCGAGATCACGGCGCAGCGTGCGCGCGCCCCAGAAATAGTGGAGCGCGGCCCAGAGATTCACGAGTCCGACGACCAGAAGCGCATAACGCAGCGACTCCTGACCGTACTGCGGCTTCAGGTGATCGCTGATCAGACCCGCGAGAAATGGCCCGATCCCCTGCCCGACCAGGGTCTGCACGAACAGCAGAATCGACGTGGCGACGGCACGCATGCGCAGCGCTGCCAGACCTTGTGTCATCGCAAACGACGGACCGAAAAAAAACGAGGCGAGCGCGGTCATGATAGAAAATGATCCGATCACCTGCCAATGCACGTCGGCGAGATACGACGCGAACTGGAACGGCACCATCGCGAGCGTCGCTATTCCCGGCAGCCACAGATACCAGCGGCGATCGTTGCGCCAGACGCTCAAGCGGTCCGCCAGAAAGCCACCGAGAAATGTTCCCACGGTACCTACGACGGCAAGCACGGCCAGCCACTTGCCGGCCTCAGCGGATGTCATGTGATGCGAGCGCTGAAAGAAACTCGCATTCAGCTGGCTGCCGGAATACCAGACAACGGAATGCAAGCCCGCAGCCAGACACAGATGACGAAATGATGTGCGCGCCCAGAGATGCTTGAAGACCGCGAGAATCCGCGGGGGCGCCGCGTTCCCATGGCTTATCTCCAGCTTCTCGGCCATGCCACGTGGCGGCTCGAGCACCGTGAACCGTACGAGCAGCGCCACCAGCAGTCCGGGCAGGCCGATGAGAATGAAGGTCGTCCGCCAACCAAAATGATCGTTGCCAAGTCCGCCCAGGTAACTGCCGGCGGCGGCACCCAGTGGGACGCCGAGCGCGTAGATCGCCAGCGCGGTCGCGCGTTTGCTGCGCGAGAAATAATCCGAGATCAAGGCGTGCGAGGGCGGCGTGCCGCCGGCCTCACCGCTCGCCGTGCCAGCCCGCGCTATCAGGAGCAGCAGAAAGCTCGTCGCCGCACCGCAGAGCGCAGTCGCTGCACTCCAGACAGCGATGGCAATCCCGAGAACATTGCGTCGGTTGGTGCGATCCGCCCAGATCGCAATAGGAATGCCGAGTATCGAGTAGAAAATCGCAAATGCGAGGCCACTCAGGAAACCAAGTTGCGTGTCCGTCAACGTGAATTCGTGCTTGATGGACTCGAGCAGCACGGCAAGCACCGCCCGGTCCATCACATTCACTGCATAGGCCAGCACCAGCACCGCAAGCACGTACCAGGCGTACGCAGGCACCCTGAACAGCCGTTCAGGTCCGGCCGGCCTCGAGGACCCACTCTTATATATAGCGTTCGGCTGGCCCAAATCTCCCCCTCCGCCTCGCTCGCCTCGGCGCTCTCATCCTACGGCAGCCGGGGCAAGAAAAAGGCGCGCTCACGAATGTGAGCGCGCCTTTCAACTAGCGGATCGCTGTGCTTACTGGAAGCTGCGCTTGAACGTCAGGCCCCAGGTTCGTGGCGCGCCGGGATTTCCCTGCTCGCGTCCAAAGAATCCAACCAGGCTCAATTTGCCGTTGAAATACCCCTTGTCGCTCAGGTTGTCGCCGTACGCGGCGACCTCCCACTTCTTGTCCGCGGCTTGCCAGGTCAGCCGTGCATTCAACAGGGTGTACGCGTCCTGCGGCCCGGTATTGTTCGTATTGAAATAGATCTTGGACTGGTACTGCGTATCGAGCCGCGGCGTCAATGTCGCACCGCTACCGACCCCGAACGAGTACTGCAGTCCGATGGCCGCATTGAACTTCGGCGTCCGCGTCGGATAGCACCGCCCACCGCAGCGCGGATCGCTGCCCTCAAACAGCAGGACGTTGCCTTCGTTGTCCGTCAGGTTGTAGTCCACGTAGCCGAAGGAGCCCTCGATACGAAGACCATCCACCGGTTGCGCCAGGATTTCGCCTTCGATGCCGATGATCCGTGCCTTGCCGGCGTTGACCTCACGGAACCAGTTGGCACCCGACGAATCGAGCTGCTGTGCGAAGGTTTGCTGATTCAAGTATTGCGAGTAGAACAGCGCGCCATTCAAACGCAGGCGCCGGTCCAGAAACTCGGACTTTGCGCCGATCTCGAAGGTTCGCAACTTCTCGGGTTTGAACGGCACGGTCTGCAGAGAGGTGGACGGCCGCGGGCTAAAGCCGCCGCCTTTGAAGCCCGTGGCGTACTTGATGTACGTCATGAGCATATCCGTCCAGCGGTAGTCCGCCGACACGGTGAAGTCCGTGTTGGTCGCCTTCGTCGGCACGAACTGATTGTCGATGACTACCGCGCCGCCGATCTCCGGGAAGTCCGCGCGGTACACGATTGCATCCTTCTTGTCGTCCGTGTAACGGCCGCCGAGCGTCAGCGACAGCTTGTCGTTCACGTGATAGGTGCCCTGCGTGAATACCGCCCAGTTCTTGGTGCTCTGCCGGTCGAAGGAGTCGTGCTGATAGATGAATACCGGGTAGAGAAAGTCGAAGCCGCGGTTGGTGTCGTACGCATCGTAGTAGAAAGCGCCGACCGCCCAATCAAGCGCACTGGCCGTGCCCGTGAGTTGAACCTCCTCCGTTGCCTGACGATGTGTGCTCTCGTCGTACGTCGAGTTGTTCGGCAGCGGGCTGCCATCGGAGTCGCGACCAAAATTGTTCCAGAAGCGCCGATAGCCTGTGACCGACTTCAGGCTGACGCTGTCGGACAACTTCCACTCGAGCGTGGCCGATACACCCCAGTGATTCAGATTATTGATATTCGGTACCGAGCGGTGTGTCAGGGGGTCGTCGAAGCGGCTGTAATTGCTGTACAGGTCTTTGGTCACGAAGCGGCTGTCCCAGGCGACCGGGTTGTCGTTGTTGTCCAGGCCGAAGACTGGCGCGACGAACACGGCGTTCCATCCGGCGTTCAGACCATTGGTGCCGTCGATGATCGTGT
>JBGPLJ010000243.1:0-5717 GCA_041486385.1 Steroidobacteraceae bacterium | reverse complement strand
CCACATCCATCGCCGACGCCAGCGTCGCGATCGTTGGGCGCGGCCGATATTCGCCGGTCGCCAGGTAGTCCGGCACCGTGCGATTCGCGTTGTGCGCAAGCACGATATCGCCGATCGGAAAACCGAGCTGGCGCGCCCAGACACAACCGAGCGTGTTGCCGAGATTGCCCGCCGGAATGATGAACGATGCTTGCGCTCCGTATCGCCGCTGCATGGCGAGACTGGCCGCGGCATAGTAGAGCGTCTGCGGCAGCAATCGACCGACATTGATGCTGTTCGCGGACGAGAACTCGCGCGCCTGCGAGAGCGTGGGGTCGGCGAACGCTTCCTTTACGAGGCGCTGACAATCATCGAAAGTGCCGCGCACCGAAAGTGCCCGCACATTCTCGCCCCAGCAGGTGAGCTGCTGTTCCTGACGTTTGGCGACGCGGCCGCGCGGATAAAGGACAACGACATCAATGCCCGCCCGGCGGTGAAATGCCGCGGCGACCGCCCCTCCCGTATCGCCGGACGTGGCAACGAGCATCGTGAGTTTGCGGCCCGAGGAGCGCCGCAGCCGCGCAAAGCAGGCGGCAAGAAATCTCGCCCCAAAGTCCTTGAATGCCGCGGTCGGCCCGTGAAAGAGCTCGAGTACGGCAGCCGGTCCCTGCGCATTCACGAGTCGTGTCAGCGGCACGGGAAAATTCAGGGCCTCCGTCGCGATCACGCCCAGTTCGGTCGCGAGCGCATCCTCGGCAAAGAATGGCTCGAGCACCTGGGCCGCGAGCTGCGGCAACGTCAGATCGGCGGCTGCCGTGGAGCGCTCGATCGACGGCCAAAGTTCAGGCACGTACAGACCGCCGTCCGGCGCCAGCCCGAGCGCGATCGCTTCAGACACGCTGACGAGCGGCGCGCTGCCGCGTGTACTGCGATATTTCATCGAGAATCCACGACAGCGGCCCCGCACAGGGAGGTCGCTGATATCCAGTGATCCGACGCGAGACCATGGTCGGCGAACGCGCGCACCATGCCCTCGCAGATGCGGTCGGCGTCACGCTCCTCGCACCATGCAAAGGTAGTGGGACCTGCGCCGGAAATCGAACAACCGAGTGCACCGGCCGCGCGCGCCGCATTCTTCACGGCCTGAAAGCCTGGAATCAGCGCCTGACGCTGCGGTTCGATGATGACGTCCTCGAACGAATCGCGAATCATCGCGAGATCGTTGGTGTAACAGCCCGCGATAAACCCCGCGAGATTGGCGGTCTGCCAGATGACATCCGACAGTTCGCAGGTCTTCTTGAGGATCGCACGCGCCTCCCTTGTCGACAGGAACATATGTGGATGCACGAGCACGCAGCGGATCTCGGGCGGAACCGGGATCTGCTTGATACGCGGATGATCGATGCCGACGGTAAGCACCAGGCCACCAAAGAGCGACGGCGCGATGTTATCGACGTGGACGGAACCGCTTGCGACCTTTTCACCCTGCATGGCAAATTTCAACAGCTCGAGCCGCGTGAGCGGCTCGGCAAGGAAGGCATTCGCAGCAACCACGGCGGCAACCGCGGACGCCGCCGAACCGCCGAGCCCCGAGCCAAGGGGTATGCCTTTGTGAATCCGCATCGCGAATCCGAAGTCAGGACGCAGCGCTTCCTGCATCGCGAGCACAGCCTGGCCCGCCGTGTTCTTCTCCGGTTCGAGCGGTAGCGACTGCACGACTCCCTCAATGCCTTCGATCTGCACGCCGGGCCGCGCGACACGACGGAGCGTCACCCGATCACCGATCGCTTCCACCGATTGACCGAGAATGTCGAAGCCCACGCCGACGTTGCCGACGCTCGCGGGCGCAAAGGCAGTGACTTCTTGCACGCGCGGCGCCCTACAGCTTCGCGCCGAGATAGGCGCAGACGCGCAGCAGATCGGCGAAGACGCCAGCGGCGGTCACTTCGGGGCCAGCCCCCGGGCCCTGCACGATCAGCGGATTGTCGCAGTAGCGGTCCGTCTCGAAGCGCACAACGTTGTCGGTGAGCGCGATGTTGGCGAACGAATGCCGGGTGTCGAGTTCCACCAATCCCACGGAGGCATTGCCGTCCGCGTCAACCCGTCCGACGTAACGCAATAGCTTTCCCTTGGCGCGCGCCGCCTCGTAACGCTTCAGCATGGCGGCATCGTACTGCGGCAACCGTTCGAGATATTCATCGATGCTGCAGCTCACGAGCTCCGCAGGGACCAGGCTCTCGACCTTGACGTCCTGCATTTCGAGCGGCAGCCCCATCTCGCGGCCGAGAATGATGAGTTTGCGCGCGACATCCGTGCCGGAAAGATCATCGCGCGGGTCCGGCTCGGTGTAGCCCTTGGCCTTGGCCGCACGCACGATACTGGAAAACGGCTCCTTGCCGTCGTACACGTTAAAGAGATACGCGAGCGTGCCCGAGAGCAGGCCTTCGACGCTGCGGATGCGATCACCCGTCTCACGCAGATCGCGGAGAGTTGTGATAATCGGGAGTCCCGCCCCCACAGTCGCTTCATACAAATAGTGAGCGCCGGTGGCGCGCCGCGCCTCCAGCACGGCACGGTACGCACTCAGGGCGGCCGAGTTGGCTTTCTTGTTGGGCGTCACGATGTGAATGCCGGCAAGCAGCCATTCGCGGTAGTGCGAGGCGATCTCCGCGGACGCCGTGCAATCGATGATGACAGTGTGTGGCAGCCAGGCAGCATGCAGGTGATTGACGAAGCGCGCCAGGTCAGTCGGCTCCGTCGCCTGCGCGAGGCGCGCGCGCCAGTCCTTGAGGTCGATGGCGCCGCTCGCAAGGTACATGCGCTTCGACGCGATGATGCCGCGCACGCGCAGATCGAGGTTGAAATCGCGCCGCAGGCGCTCACTCTCGCCAGCCAGCTGATCGATCAGGACGCTGCCGACGGTTCCCGGGCCGATGAAGCCGATCGAGACGGTGTGCGGCGACAGGTAGAAGCCGGCGTGCACGGCGCGCACGGCACGCGCCGTATCGCGTCCGTCGATGACGGCGGAAATATTGCGTTCCGACGCGCCCTGCGCGATCGCACGGATGTTGACGCCCGCCTTGCCGAGTGTGCTGAACACCTGCGCCGCGACGCCGTGCGAGCCGGCCATGCCGTCACCCACAACCGCCAGAATGCTCGAACCCCGGCTCACTTCGACGCGCTGGATCTGGCCCTGCCTGAGCTCGCTGTCGAACGCGCGACGCACCACGTCTTCCGCCCGCGTCGCCTGCGCCTCCGGAATCGCGAAGCAGATGGAATGCTCGGAACTGCCCTGCGAAATGAGAATCACGGAGATGCTTTCATCGCGCAGCGCGCCGAAGAGCCGGTGTGCTGTGCCCGGCACGCCGATCATGCCGGCGCCTTCAAGATTGACGAGCGCTATGTTGTCGATCGTCGTGATGCCCTTCACCAGGAGTTTCGAGTCGGGGTGCGCGCAGATGAGCGTGCCCGGCTTCTCGGGCGCAAAGGTATTGCGGATATAGATCGGAATATTGCGCGCGATGGCGGGCGCCATCGTCTGCGGGTGAATCACCTTGGCGCCGAAGTATGCAAGCTCCATCGCTTCGTTATAGGAAAGAGAATCGATGACTTGTGCATCGGGCACGAGTCGCGGGTCGGCGCTGAGCACACCGTCGACGTCGGTCCAGATCTGAATCTCGCACGCATGCGTCAGTGCGCCGAATATCGAACCGGAAAAATCGCTGCCATTACGGCCCAGCGTCGTCTGGATTCCGCGTTTATCGCTCGCGATGAAACCGGTGATGATGAGCGTACCGGTGAAATCGGCGGCCACTGCGGCGTCGAAATTCCTCTGCGAGGCGTCCCAGTCCACCGAGGGTCCAAGCGGCCCCCATTCGACGACTATGATCTTGCGCGCATCGACCCAACGCACTTCGCCGCTACGCCGCCCGCGCTCGCGCAGGTACGCGGCGAAGAGACGCGTCGACCAGATCTCGCCGAACCCCGCCACGAGGTCGCGGACATTGTCCGCGGCCGAGCGGATCAGCTGCACGCTGTGCAAGATTCCTTCGATGTCCCGGACATCGCTGTCAACAGCGGTCAGGTAAGCGGCCGTGGTCGCGGGCTGCAGCAGCGTTTCCGCGATGACGGCATGGCGGGCGCGCAAATCCTTGAGACGTGCGCTGTGGCTCGCGTCCTGCGCTTCGGCGAGTGTCACCAGCCCAAGGAGCGCGTCGGTGACACCACGGCATGCGGACAGCACCACACCGAGCCTCGGCGTCTGCTGCTGTTCGAGAATATCCGCGACACGGCGGAAGCAGTCCGCATCCGCCACGCTCGAGCCGCCGAATTTGTGCACGATCCAGTCTGAAGCCGTCATCGTCTTTGCGTTCCTGCCAATCGCCGACTCTCGGTGCGCACACCCATCTTGCGTCCATAACCGACGTCCGGCTGCGGACGCGTCGGTCCTGCGCCGCCCGGTCGCCCGGTACCGGGCGCTCGAGGACTTGGGAGGGGTGCTCGCGGGTAAGTCGGCGGCAACTCTAAACTTTTGTGCCGCCAGCCGGCAAGGTTTGGCGCCGAACGCCCTGGTTTCAACCGGCGATCTGTGCCGGCGTGATGCTCATCGTACTCGCCGGGCCGCTGCGCAAGGCGGCGGCGTGCATTTGGGCGCGTGGCAGCAGACGCTCGAAGAAGAATCTCGCTGTCTCACGCTTGCCGGCAGCGAACTCGGCATCGCCTTGCGCGGCGGCGCAGGCGGCAAGGTCGAAGGAGCAGCAGGCGAGCAAGGTGTAGCCGACAAAGTTGAGGTAATCGCTCGCCGCTGCCAGGGCCACGTTAGGGTCCGTCTGGCTTGCGCGCACGAGTTCACTGGTGAGCGTCTGCCACTGCGCGAGGTGCTCTGCCGCGACCTGTCGAAGCTCGGCAAGCGGGCCTGCCACCTTGAGCGACGCGTGATCGGAGCGGATCTTCTCGATCATGCGGCTGACGACAGCGCCGCCCCCTGGCAGCACCTTGCGCACCAGAAGATCAAGCGCCTGGATGCCGTTCGTGCCTTCGTAAATTGCGGTGATGCGTGCGTCACGCGCGAGCTGTTCAACGCCGGTCTCGCGAATGTAGCCGTGGCCCCCGTGGATCTGCACCGCGAGCTGCGTGACCTCAATCGCGCAATCGGTCAGCACCGCTTTGACGAGCGGCGTGAGGAGCGCGAGCTCTTCCTCAGCTTCATGCTTGCTCGCCGCGTCGGTCAGGCGTTCCGCACGATCCATCTGCAGAACAGTGTAATAGGCGAACAGGCGGCAGGACTCGTTCAACGCCTTTTGCGTCAGCAGCATGCGCCGCACATCAGGGTGCTCGATCAGAAGGTCCGCGCCCCCCACTCGACCGGCGCCCACCGTCGCTGCCCGCCCCTGCCTGCGTTCCATCGCATAAGCGACGCTGGCCTGACGCGCGCGCTCCGCAACGCCGAGCCCCTGCAGTCCGACCGTCACGCGCGCGTGATTGATCATCGTGAACATGCAGGCCAGCCCCTTGTTCGGCGGTCCGACCATCCAGCCGACGGCATCCGTGAGAGTGAGCGCGCAGGTCGGCGAACCGTGAATGCCCATCTTCTCTTCGATGCCCGTGCAAACCACGCCATTGCCGACTGTCGATCGCCCGCTCTTGTCCGGCAGCAGCTTCGGGACGATGAAGAGGCTGATGCCGCGGCTGCCCTGAGGCGCATCGTGCAGCCGCGCAAGCACGAGGTGCACGATGTT
>JBGPLJ010000242.1:0-5768 GCA_041486385.1 Steroidobacteraceae bacterium | reverse complement strand
GATGGCGGGCGTAGTGGTCGTTGAGGATTGCCTGCGTCAGCTGCGAAAACGCCGCATCGCCCGACCCGGCAAGGGGCCTGGCGGGCCCGTTCGGACCGCACGCGGTTACGAACAAGGCGAGCAGCGCGAGCGACGCGCACCCTGAAATCAATCGCGTCATTTGGAGTTTCATGGCACGGAGAATAACTTACCGTCCGCGGCGGGTCAGCTTTGAATTTGCGCTCGCTTCACCCGTTCATGCACGGCGAAGATGATCGCTACCACAGCCACGAATACCACCGCGGCCAGCTGTTCCCGTTTCGTCAGGCTCCAGAGCATCCAGATGATGACGCCTACGGCAAGAATCGGGACGACTGGCCCGCCCGGCGCGACAAACGGTTCACCCTCCAGCGCCACCTTGTGCGCTCGTAACCGCAGGACGCCGAGACAGCAAATGAAATAGAGAATAAGCGTACCGGAACTCGAAATGACCGCGAGCTGATTGAACGTACCCGAGAGGGCGAGCGCCGCGCATACCACGGCGTAGACAATAATGGCGATCCACGGCGTGCCGAATCGCGGATGCACGGATGCCACCTTGCGTGGCAATTGCCCTTCCCGTGCGAACGCGAAGAGAACGCGCGGCGTCGACAGGAGATCGCCGGCGATACAGCCACTCGCCGACAGCGCGAGGGTCGCTGCCAGGAATGCGCCGCCCCAGGGGCCGAGAATGGTCCTGGCGGAATCGACCAGGGGCGTCTGCGACGTTGCCAGTGCATTCCCGAGCGCGCCCTGCGCCACGAGCTGCAAGCAGATGTAGAGCGACCCGATCATGAGGAGGCCGAGAAGAATCGCGCGCGGCACGGTGCGCGCGGGCCGTACCACCTCACCGCTCATGCTCAGTGCGGCTTCGACACCGATGAATGCAAAGAACAGCTGGACCGAAGCCCCGCCCAGGCTCTTGAACGACGGCATCGTGCTCCAGCCGAGCTGCGACCAATCAATCACGAAGAGGCCCACCACCGCGAGCAGAACAAGCGGCGCAATCTTGATGAGGGTCATGATCACTGACAGGCGCACACCGTTGCGGACACCCCGGATGTTGATGAGCGCAACGACGACGAAGAGACCGAGAATGATTGCGACACGGACCCAGGCTGCCGCGAGAGCCGGAATCACCCTTGCGAGCGTGTCGACCAGAAGATTGACGATGGCCGCGTCCGCGCTCGCGCCGCTCGCCACCCACAGCAAGGTCCCGGCGACGCCGCCAACAACGGGACCAAACGGCACGCTCGCATACGCGTAGAGGCCGCCCGCGCTGCCGATGCGGCTCCCGGCCTCGGCGAAACACAATCCGACGAGCCCGAACAACACCGCGCACACGAGATACGCCAATGGCGCCGCGTGACCGAGGCTTGCAGCCATGGCTGCAGGCAGGGCGAAGATGCCCGAGGCGATCGTCAGATTGACGACGTTCAAGCTGAGACTGCCGACTCCGACCACGCGTTTGAGGGGCGCGGCATCCGTCGATGTATTCATTGGGTGGGTCTGCTCTTGAAGAATGACCAGATCTCTGCGTCGCCGTCGAATTCCTGCGTGATGCGCCCAACGAACGCGACGCCCAGATATTTCGCGCCGCGCGGCCAATTGTGGCCGCCGCCCCGAATCTCGTACAGGCGCACTTCCGTGCCTGCCGCGCAGTTTACGGCGCGATGGCGCAGGAGACTCGTTGCATCATCGGCAACCTTGTTCACTTCCGGCTCGTCGAACCGCACCTTGCAGCCGTCGAGGTCGATCCATTTTTCATAGGTGCGCATGGCAGACCACGTCTCACCGCGTTGCATGCCAAGCACACTGACCTTGCCGCCGTTCCACGGTACCAGCGGATCGTCCGTCCCGTTCATGATCGCAACGGATACCGGTCGCGCGGGTTTGCAGCGCTGACCGAGATCAACCGACAAGCCCGCAACCACGGGCGCTATTGCGAGAAAAGTATTCGTCGCATCGCAGGCGAGACGATAGGACATGAACCCGCCGTTCGACATGCCGGTGGCAAACACCCGTTTGCGATCGACGGCATAGCGTGCTGCCACGCTTTCGAGGAGCGCTTTGAGATAGCCGACGTCGTCGACATTTTCCCTGGCGGACGTGGAATGAACATCCGAGCGGCCATCGTTCCAGCCGCGCCCAACGCCATCCGGATAGACAACGATAATGCCCTCGCGGTCGGCGATGCGATTGAAGCCAGCTTTCGTGATGAGTTCCTGCCCGCTGCCCGACCCACCTCCGCCATGCAGGACGAAGACAACTGGTGCGGGGTCGGCTGGATGCGCGGGGACATAGATGCGATAGCTGCGCTTGAGTCCATCGAAAGCGAGCGTCTCGCAGCGGCTCTCGACTTTGCCGCGCAGCTGCATACCGCGCGACGATACGCAATCGTCGGCGTGCGCCTGGGCGCAGGCCACGCTCAGTACGAAGGCTGCCACGGGCGTCAGCTGCATCGATTTCCCCCCTTCTCGACGGCCGCCGGGCCGGCAGTCTCCGCTTCGCCCCGGACGCGCGCAACGAGTGCACGAAGTCCGTCACGCGCACCGGTTTTGATCGTGGTCGTGGCCGGGCGCTCGATAACTTCTTGATTAGCCGTTGACCGAAGACTGGCACGGCTCTTGCTCTCTATCAATCATTGCAACGGCGCTCCCCCCAATCTTCGCCGCGGCAACGCGTGCGGGCTGGTCATGCCTCCCGCACGCTTTTCTTTTTCCAAGTGGGGTCTGACCCCATGGGGTCAGACCCCCTTGACCGGATTCGTCGCAGCCGCGCCCGCGACCGTATTCCAGCGGCGAATCCGCCAGCGCGTGACGAGGCCGTTCTTCACGTAGGGATCGGCCTGCGCGAAGCGCTCCGGCACGACGGGCGAGTCGCACTTGAAGAGAATCGCCGCGCCGTCCGCCGGATCGTCGTAGGCGCCGCCGAGCACGAGCTCACCGCGTTCATGCGACTCCCAGGCATGTTTCAGGTGAATGCCGCGAAATTCCCCGCGCCGTTGCAGATAGTCCGGGACGAAGTCATAGAACATCAGGTAGTGCATCAGCCGCTCCTTGTTGCGGACAGGTCGCGCTTGACGATCGCTCTTTTCCCGCGAAGACTTCGGATCGGAACGCAGCCGAGGCGACACACATGCCCTTGACCAGGATGGAGCACTTTCTGGTGCTCACCGACGATATCGAGAAGACCAAGAACTTCTATTGCGATGTGCTCGGCATGCATGTGGGGTTCCGGCCGCCCCTGAAATTTGACGGCTACTGGGTCTATCTCGGCGAGGTACCGGTCATTCATATCGGCGAATGGAAGACCTACACGAAGCATTCCGAAGAACTCGGCATCCCCGTGAGCAAACCGGCGCCGGGCACCGGTCCGTTCGACCACATCGCATTCAACGGTGTCGACTTCGGGGAAATCGCCGCTCGCCTCAACCAGCACGGCGTCAAAGCCGGACTCAACGTCGTGCCAGGCAATGGCTTGCGTCAGCTCTTCTTCAACGATCCTAACGGGATCAAGATCGAAATCAACATACCCGGGTAAGACATGGAATCACGCCCACCCCTGCCCCCCTTTACGCTCGAGACCGCCCGCCAGAAGATCCAGGCTGCCGAAGACGCCTGGAACTCGCGGGACCCTGACCGAGTCGCGCTCGCGTATACACCCGACTCCGAGTGGCGCAATCGATCCGAGTTCCTTTCGGGGCGCGACGCGATCCGCGAATTTCTGCGCCGCAAGTGGCAGAAGGAAAACGAGTACCGCTTGAGGAAGGAGCTCTGGTGCTTCCTCGAAAACCGCATCGCCGTGCGTTTCGAGTATGAATGGCATGACGACCGCGGCCAGTGGTTTCGCTCCTACGGCAATGAAAACTGGGAATTCGCGGAAACCGGCCTGATGCGCAAGCGCTTCGCCAGCATCAATGACCTCGCAATCAAGGAAGCCGACCGCAAGTTCCGCTGGGAAAGAAAGTGAGCGCCAAGAGACAGACCCTGCGCCGGACCTGACGACAGACGATAGCCGCTCGCATATCATGCGGGCCTCGGAGCTCGAGACTCATGGCAACCACCGACCCGCGCGTTGACGCCTACATCCGGAAGTCGGCGCCATTCGCTCAACCCATCTTGAAGCACCTGCGTGCGGTCGTGCATGCGGCCAGCCCGAAGATCGAAGAGGCCATGAAGTGGAGTTTTCCGCACTTCATGTACAAGGGAATGCTCTGCGGCATGGCGGCGTTCAAGGCACATGCGACTTTCGGTTTCTGGAAAGGCTCTCTTATCGTCGATCGCAGCGGCCAGCCTGCGGAGAATGCGATGGGCCAGTTCGGAAGAATCACCAAGCTCGCGGAGTTGCCGGCGCAGAAGGTACTGATTGGCTTCATCCGGGAAGCGATGAGACTCAACGACGAGGGCGTGCCCTCACCTACTCGCGTGAAGAAGAAGCCGCGACCGCTCGTCATGCCGGCCGACCTGACTGCCGCGCTCAGAAAGAACGGCAAGGCCCGCGCGGTCTTCGAAAAATTCAGCCTGAGCGCGCAGCGCGAATACGCGGACTGGATCACTGAAGCGAAGCGCGAAGCAACGCGCGCCGCACGCCTGGCAACCGCGCTTGAGTGGATTCAAGAGGGCAAGCAGCGTAACTGGAAGTACCAGAAGAATTGTTAATGAACATCCAGTCATGAGCAAGAATAGATCCGACGCCATCGCGCCAGCGGGATACTCGGGAACGCCGCTGGCGAAGAAGCTGGGCATCAAGGCGGGCGGCCAGGTTTTCGTGGTGGGCGCACCGAAGAACTACCTGCAGCTCCTGGCCCCGCTGCCCGCAGGGGTGACATTCGCGTCCAGTCTTTCGGCAACCACCGACGTCGCGCATGTCTTCACGAAGCAGCGCGCGGAGCTCGAGAAAACGCTGCGCACCTGGCGCAAGGAACTTAAGGCCGACGGCGCCGCCTGGGTCTCCTGGCCGAAAAAAGCGGCAGGTGTCGCCACCGATATCACCGAAAACGTCATCCGCGACGTGGCGCTGCCGCTCGGCTTCGTCGACATCAAGGTATGCGCGGTGGACGACTTGTGGTCGGGCCTGAAGCTCGTCATCCGCAAAGAAAACCGGCCGACCGGACAATAGCGCGACATGCGGCCGCCCATGCTGGTTCCGCTGATCGTCGCCTGCGCGCTCTTCATGGAGAACCTCGACACGACCGTGCTCGCGACGGCGCTGCCGGCGGTTGCGCGCGCGCTGCATGAAGATCCGTTGCATCTGAGCCTTGCGATTTCCTCGTATCTGGTCAGTCTCGCGGTCTTCATTCCCCTGAGCGGCTGGATGGCCGAGCGCTTCGGAGCGCGCCTGATCTTTCGCAGCGCCATAGTCGTGTTTACGCTGGGATCGATTCTCTGCGGCCTTTCGGAATCGATCTTCCAGCTCATCGGCGCGCGCGTGCTGCAGGGGGTCGGCGGCGCGATGATGGTCCCGGTCGGGCGCCTCCTTATTCTGCGCACGATTCCGAAGAATCAGCTCGTCACGGCGATGGCGTGGGTCACGATTCCCGCGCTGATCGCGCCGATCGTGGGTCCAGTGGTCGGTGGATTCATCGCGACCTACAGCTCCTGGCGCTGGATCTTCCTGATCAACCTGCCGATCAGCGTGCTCGGCCTGTACCTCGTGCTGCGCCACATCCCCAACCTGCGCGAGGAGCGCGTGCCGCCGCTCGACCTGGTCGGCTTCGCGATCTCTGGAATCGGGCTCTCGACGCTGAT
>JBGPLJ010000241.1:0-5768 GCA_041486385.1 Steroidobacteraceae bacterium | reverse complement strand
GCGCATCTTTCGGATTCACCAGTATTCAAGTAGTCTATTGAATACTAGATCAGCACGATGTGCCTTGTCGAGAGGGGAATCGCTCCTGGTATGCTGCGAATGAGTTTGACCCCATCGCCGAAACGGCGGGCGTCTAGCCCATTCCGGACTGTCGCGGACGCAGCTAAGCTTAGGCAGATGACACCCGTTCACACCAAACTGCTCGAGCGCGAGGAACCGCGGGCCCGGTTGGAAGAGGCATTACAAGCGGCGCGGGCCGGCCACGGTCACGTGGTTTCGATCGAGGGCGAGGCTGGGATCGGCAAGACTTCCCTCGCCCTGAGTTTCACGGAGACGCACCGCCGGGACGCGCGGGTCTACGTCGGCGGCTGCGAGCAACTGGCGACGCCTGAGCCCCTGGGTCCGCTGCGCGATATCGCGCGCGACAGCCAGGGGCGATTTTCGGTATCGGCCACGAGCCAGCTGGCGACCTTCGAAGCGCTGCTGCGTTTGCTGACATCGGGTCGTGATCCGGGGTTGCTGTTGCTTGAGGACATCCATTGGGCCGACGATCCGACGCTCGAACTCTTCCGCTACCTGGGCCGGCGTATCCGTGCGGCACCCATTCTGATCGTCGCGACGTTTCGCAATGACGAGGCGTCTTCACAATCGCGTCTGGCCACGCTGTGGGCGGACATGCCGCGCGACTGCCGCGAGCGCATCGAGCTGCAGCCGCTTTCGCCCGATGCCGTATCCGTACTGGCTGAGCAAAGCGGTCGTGCCGCACGGGAGATCTTCGAGGCGACGGGCGGAAACCCATTCCATGTCACCGAGTTTCTCGCAACGGAGAGATCCGCTGTTCCGCACAGCGTGCGCGACGCCACTCTGGCGCGCACGTCGCGGCTGAGTTCGCATGCGCGCCGCACGCTGGATTGCGCCTCGATCTTTCCACGCCAGATCGATCAAGAGATGTTGCGCGTGCTGGCGCAGGACAGCGCCCACGCCGGCGTCGAGGAATGCATGCGGGGCGGTATGCTCACCGCCACCGGCGAAACGCTGGCGTTTCGCCATGAATTGGCGCGGCGGGCCGTGCGCGATGCGATATCTCCGTTGCGGCGACGCGAATTGCATGCAGCAGCGCTTGAACTGCTCAAAGGTCGGGAGCATGTGAGGGCCGCCGAGCTCGCGCACCACGCGCAAGAGGCCGCGGCGCTTGAAGACCTCGTCACCTATTCGCTGCGCGCGGCCGACGAGGCGGGCGCGCTCGGCGCGCACAGGGAAAGCGTTGCACATCTGGCGCGCGCACTCGAGCGTGGTGCGTGGCTCTCAAATGTCGAGCGCGCCGCACTTCTGGAGCGGCAAGCAGAGACGGGCGAGCAATGCGGCGCCTTTGACATGGCGATGGCGGCCATCGAGGAGGCGATCGCGGCCCGCAAGCGCGCCGGAGACATCGTGGGTCTCGGCAATGCGTTGCGCATTTCCGCACGTTTGTATTGGCAGCACGGCCAGCCAGAACTCGCCGAGCAGCAATCCCAGGAAGCGTTAGAGGTCATGCGCGATCACCAGGAGACCTGGCAATATGCGATGGCACTCAGTGGCCAGTCGCAGCTGGACATGCTGGCCGATCGCAATGACCAGGCGCTTCCGCGCGCACTGGAGGCGATGGCGCGTGCGGAAGCGTTGGGACGTTCGGACATCTACCTCCACGCGCTGACCAACGCCACTGTCACGCGCTGTTCAACCGATGTCGAGGCGGGAGTGCCTCACCTCCTTGCCGCGATTGTCGAGGCGCGCCAGCGCGGTGAGCCCGACCTGTTGCCGCGGCTCTATTCCAACCTCGTTTACATGCTGACCAGCGATCGGCGTTATCGGCGCCTTTTCGAATATATCGAGGAGGGCATCAACGCGGCCGTGGCACGCGACAACGCGCCCCTCGAAGCGTACATGCGTGGAACGCGCGCCATCGCACTGCTCGATCTGGGGCGCACGCAGGACGCTTTGGCTGAAGCGGAGTTCGTGATCTGCGGACCCTACCCACGCGGCACGATCCGCTTCAATGCGCAGATCGTACTGGCTCGTGCCCGGATCAGAATGGGCCTGCCGGAGGACGCTGCGCTCGATGAGGCGCGCTCCATGCCGACGGCACAGCGGGACATCATGCGTCGTGCGCCGCTCGCCGTGGTCGACGCCGAGGCACTCTGGCTGGGACTTCCCCGGCCAGGCGCGCGCGAGCGTCTGCGCGCGGCGTTCGATACTGCGCTTCGCGCGCAAGGGCAGAGTTGGACCCTCGCCGACACGGCGCTGTGGCTGAAAATATTGGGCGAGCCGATGCAGATTCCCGACGAGATCATGAGTCGGCTTCGGCCCGCGCACCAAGCGCACATTGCGGGCGCATGGCTCGAGGCGGCCAACGCCTGGAGCGAATTGGGCTGCGTGTACGAGCAGGCGATCGCACTTTCCGCGGGCGATGAGGCGGCTCAGCGCGAGGCATTGGCGCTCTTCGATGGGATGGGCGCTGCACCTGCAGCCGCGCGTCTACGCCGGCAGATGCGCGCAGGCGGCACGCGAGCGGTACCGCGGGGGCCGATTGCTGAAACGCGCGCCAGCCCCGCAGGACTGACCCGCCGGCAATCGCAAGTGCTCGCTCTCGTCATTGAGGGCTTAAGCAACGCCGAAATTGCGGGGCGACTCTACATCTCGCCAAAGACCACCGAGCATCACGTATCCGCGATCATGGCGCGGCTTGGCGCAAGCACGCGCCACGAAGCAGCGGACGCCGCGCGCAAGCGCGGCCTCCTGACCGAACGCAAGAACTAGGGGTTCCTTTGCAAAAGATGGGTGGCGGCCCCCGATGCGGCCTGCCTGCCGGCCCCTCATCCTGCCGCTCCGCAGGATTACGCCACTGAAAGGAGGCGGCCATGTCACGCATCGGAATATTCATCTACGGTCTTGTTTCTTACGCACTCTTCCTTGGCGTTTTTCTCTACGGCATTGGCTTCATCGGGGGCTTTCTCACGCCTACCCTGCTCGATGGCGCTCCGGCTCGCCCCCTGACTGAGGCCTTGGCGATCGACTTGGGCCTGCTGGCGGCATTCGCGGTCCAGCATAGCGGCATGGCCCGGCCCGCCTTTAAGCGCTGGTGGACGCGAGTCATTCCCGAAGCAGCAGAACGCAGCACGTATGTTCTCGTGAGCTCGCTCACCTTGGTGGCGCTGTTCGTCCATTGGCAGCCGATCGGTGGAGTGGTGTGGATTGCCCACGAGGGGATCGGCCGCTTGTCCGTAATCGGTCTCTACCTGTTCGGCTGGCTCTTGCTTCTCTATACGACATTTCTGATCGATCACTTCGATCTGTTCGGGTTGACGCAGGTCTGGCGGCGCCTCGCGGGAAAGAATTACCGTCCCCCGCAATTCCGCACGCCCAGCCTTTATAGACTGGTACGCCATCCGCTCTATATCGGCTGGCTGGTCATCTTCTGGGCCGCGCCCGTCATGACCGTGGCGCATCTGATCTTTGCGGTGATGACGACAGCCTACATCCTGATCGCGATCCAGCTCGAAGAGCGCGACCTTATCACCGCGTTCGGCAATGACTATGTCGAATACAGACGGCGTACGCCCATGCTCGTGCCGCGGCTTCGCGGATCTCCACGCGCGACGCTCGCTTCCAGCGAAAGTCAGCTGCGGAACTGACACGAGGGAGAAGGGCAATGTTTCTGAATGAGCCGAGCACTGCTGAAGCCGCTGTGTACCTCGAGAAGGAACGTGCAGCATGCGGTTATGTGATGAATTTCGAACGAGCCTGGGCCTGGCGCCCTGATTTGGCGGAAGGCTTCGCTCTCGTGCGCAAGCAGCTGATTCAACGGTCCAGTTTGACGGCCAGAGAAATTGCGCTCCTCGCGTGCACATCTGCGCGCATTCTTGGCGACTCATACTGTTCGCTCGCCTGGGGCACGAAACTCGCCAGAATGCGCGGCGCAGCGGCCGCTGCCGAGGTTCTGCGCGGTGCTGATCCTGCCGCATCTACCGCTCGCGAAGTCGCATTGAGGCAGTGGGCCGAGCAGATCGTCCGTGATCCCAACGGCGCCGAGGCGGTGCAGGTCGAGAATCTGCGCACGGCCGGTCTTTCGGATCTGGAAATCTTTGAAGCGACCTTGCATGTCGCATTCCGGCTCGCATTCTCGGCGGTTAACGATGCGCTCGGAGCACGGCCCGATCACCAGCTCGTCGCAGCCGCGCCGGCTGAAATACGTGCTGCAGTGACCTACGGCCGGCCACGATGTCGTCCAGTGAAAACCGAAGTGCGAACCTGATATGACCGCGAGAATTCCGCAGCGGCCTGCCTGCACCGGGCCGGATGTCGGCGGCAACAAATCAACCGACGCGACGCTGCACGCCAGGCTCTTCGAGCGTGCACTTCAGCACGCGAGCGGCTTCCGCGACCGGATTGGCGACCGACCGCCACGGTCGGTGATTCCGGCCGACGAGCTGCAAGCTCGGTTCGATGGGCCGACGCCCGAAGTCGGCGACGATCCATTGGCCGTCATCGATGCACTGAATGCAGCCGCAGAGCCGGGCCTCACGGCATCCACCGGGCCGCGTTTCTTCGGTTGGGTGATCGGCTCATCTCATCCGGTCGGCGTCGCGGCCGACATGCTGACCAGCGCGTGGGGACAGAACGCAGCCGCCTATGCCTGCTCACCCGCGGCTGCGATGGCCGAAAAGGTTGCCGCGCGATGGTTGCTCGACATCGTGCAGTTGCCGCAGGAATGCTCCGTCGGTTTTGTCACCGGCGCCACGATGGCGAGCTTCGTTTGCCTGGCTGCCGCGCGCAGTGCGGTCCTGGCACGAGTGGGCTGGGACGTGGAAGCCGAAGGGCTTACCGGTGCCCCACGCGTGAGAGTGTTTCTCGGCGACGATGCGCACGTGACCATTCTCGCAGCGTTGCGCTATCTCGGCTTCGGGACGCGAGCGGTGCGCGTGCGCACTGACGCCGACGGCCGGATGGACGCGGCGGCACTCGCGGCGGGGCTAACTGAGGGCACCGGGCCAGCGATCGTCATCGCACAAGCGGGTCAGATGAATACGGGCGCCTTCGATCCGATGCCAGCGATCGTCCACACATGCCGGGAACATGGCGCGTGGCTCCATGTCGATGGCGCTTTCGGGCTCTGGGCGCGCGCTGTGCCAGAGATGGCTGACCTCACCGCCGGACTGGAAGATGCGGATTCGTGGTCGATCGATGGGCACAAGTGGCTGCAGCTGCCGTACGACAGCGGCTTCGCTGTTGTTCGGGACGCGCAGGCGCATCGGCGCGCCATGTCGATTACGGCGAGCTACCTGCCTCTGACCGGCGACGCGGAATACGATCCGGGCCAATTTGCGCCGGAGCTGTCTCGTCGCGCCAGGGGCTTCGCCCTTTGGGCACAGCTTCGTGCGCTCGGCCGCCGAGGTGTTGGAGACATGGTGCGACGCCATTGCGCCTTCGCGCGCCGGCTCGCGAGCCGCCTTGCGTCCGAGCCGGGCGTGCATGTGCTGAATACGGTGCAACTGAACCAATTGATCGTGAACTTTGGTCATGGGACGGCTGATGAGCGCAATGCACTCACACGAGCAACGATCGCGCGGCTGCAGGCCGACAATATCTGCCTCGCCGGCGGGGCCGAGTGGCGCGATCTCTGGGTGCTCCGGCTCTCGCTGATCTCGGCGCCGCTCACTGAGCCCGACGTGGATCGGCTCGCTGCGGCTGTTCTCTCCTCATGGCGACACGTTCAACGCGAGGCGTGCAGG
>JBGPLJ010000240.1:0-5839 GCA_041486385.1 Steroidobacteraceae bacterium | reverse complement strand
TGACGCCGCCTGTGTCCGGCTCGTGCGCGAGCTTGGCGCTGCCGGGATTACGGGCTACTGCGTGCGCGCAGAGCATGGCGGAGCTCTTCCGGAGTTCGACGTCCGCGCCATCTCGCTGATTCGCGAAACACTGGCACGGCACGACGGGCTCGCGGACTTTTCGTTTGCGATGCAGGGTCTCGGGAGCGGTGCCATCTCGCTCGCGGGTTCCGCGGACCTGAAGCGCAAGTACCTCCCGAGAGTCGCGCGGGGCGAAGCGGTTGCGGCGTTCGCATTGTCGGAGCCGCAGGCCGGTTCCGATGTCGCGGCGATGACCTGCAGCGCGCGCCGCGTGGGCGGCGACTATGTGCTCGACGGTTCGAAAACCTGGATCTCCAACGGCGGCATCGCCGATTTCTATTGCGTCTTTGCGCGGACGAGTCCAGGCGAGCGGCGCGCCGACGGCACCATCGCCGCACAGGGTATCAGCGCATTCGTCGTCGACGCCGAAACGGCAGGATTCTCGATCGCGAATCGCATCGATGTGATGGCCCCGCACCCCCTGGCGACGCTTGCCTTTCGCGAGTGCCGGATTGCGGAGTCACAGCGCCTGGGCGCCGAGGGCGAGGGCTTCAAGATCGCCATGCGCACGCTCGACGTATTCCGCACGTCCGTGGCCGCCGCCGCGCTCGGACTTGCGCAGCGCGCGCTCGATGAAGCGCTGACTCACGCCAGGTCGCGCCGGATGTTCGGCCACACGCTCGCCGATTTCCAATTGACGCAAGCGGCGCTCGCCGAGATGGCAACGGCGATCGACGCGGCGCGCCTGCTCACGTATCGCGCGGCATGGATGCGCGATCGCGGGGAGCGCGTCACGAAGGAGGCGGCCATGGCAAAGATGACAGCGACGGAGTCGGCGCAGCGCGTGATCGACCGCGCGCTGCAGATGTTCGGCGGCCGCGGCGTCGTTCACGGTGAAACCATCGAGCGACTGTATCGCGATATCCGGGCACTGCGCATCTATGAAGGCGCAACGGAAGTGCAGCAGCTCATCATTGGCCGCGAAGTGCTGGCGGCGGCGGAGCAGTCATGAATTCAAGGACCGATGCGTTCGAGGTGCTGCAACCGGCCGGTTGGCCGCGGCCGAAGGGCTACAGCAACGGCATCGCTGCGCGCGGCCGGCAGGTATACATCGCCGGTCAGGTCGGCTGGGATGTCGCGGGCCGGTTTCCCGCGACGCTCGGCGAGCAGGTGGGCCAGGCACTCGGGAATATTCTGGCAGTCCTGGCCGTGGCGGGCGGGAAGCCCGAGCACATCGTTCGGTTCACGTGGTTCATCACCAGTCGTGATGAGTACTACGCGGAGCTTCCGGCTATCGGCGCGGCGTACCGCTCGATGATGGGTAAGAACTTTCCGGCGATGTCCGTGGTTCAGGTCGCTGCGCTCATTGAAGCCGGGGCAAAGCTCGAGATTGAGGCGACCGCTGTCCTGCCGGATTCCTGACGGAGCCTTCCATCCATGTCGATGTGGCGGCCGCCCGAAAGAATCAAGCACACCGCGCAACCAGGCCGCTGGCCGAGCGCTGCGGAAGCGGCGCGCTCGCGGCTCTTCTCGCCAATCTCCCTGGGTCCCGTCGAGCTTTCCCATCGAACCTGGGTCCCGGCGATGGTTCCCTGGCGTGCGACCGAAGACGGCTTCGTCACGCGCGACGTTCTGGACTGGTATGAGCGCTTCGCGCGCGGCCGGCCCGCGGGTCTGGTGGTCGAAGCCACCGGCATCCGCGATGTGCCGAGCGGGCCGCTCCTGAGAATCGGGCACGATCGGTTTCTCCCCGGGCTGCGCGAGCTGGTCGAAGTTGTGCGCCGTGCGAGTGGTGGCGAGACGCGACTCTTCATGCAAGTCATCGATTTTCTGTCCATTCGGCGCCGGCCGGTGCCCGCCAGATTCTTCGAGCGCTTCCTGGAAGTCACCGACTCACACCGTCGCGCATTCGTGGAGGCGACGGGTACTCCGGATGCGGCGGATGAGGCACCTGTTCGCGCCTGGCTCGCCGGACTCAAGCGACCCCAGTTGCACGCTGTGCTGAATCGACGCGAATTGGAGGCGCTGGATGTCGGTGCACGCGAGCGCGTGACGGATCTGCATCTGCCGCACATTCGCGCGCTCCCCGGACAATTGCCCGGTTTGTTCGCGGATGCCGCGCGGCGCGCGCAAGCGAGCGGCTTCGATGGTGTCGAGCTGCACTACGCTCACGCCTACACGATGGCTTCCTTTCTCTCGCCGCTCAACACGCGCGACGATGGCTATGGCGGATCGCGCGCGGAACGTGTGCGCTTGCCGCTTGAGGTGTACCGACGAGTCCGCGCAGAAGTGGGGGCCGGTTTTGCGGTGGGTTGCCGGTTTCTGGCGGAGGAGTGCATCGAGGGTGGCGGGACGGCGGAGGACGCGAAGTACTTCGCGGTGGAACTGGCGCGCGCGGGCATGGATTTTCTTTCGTTGTCGCGTGGTGGAAAATTTGACGATGCCAGGCAACCGAAGCTTGGCGAAGCCGCCTATCCGTACACCGGTCGCAGCGGCTATGAATGCATGCCGTCGTATTACTCCGATGCGCGCGGCCCGTTTGGCCGCAATCTGGAGCCCGCGACGGGCGTGCGTGCGGCCGTCCGCGCAGCCGGTTACCAGACGCCGATTGTCGTGGCCGGTGGCGTGCATAACTTCGAGCAGGCAGAAACGATGCTGGCGTCCGGCCAGGCTGATATCGTTGGATTTGCGCGCCAGTCGCTCGCCGATCCGGACTGGTTTCTGAAGGTCAGGACGGGCCACGGGGATGTCGTGCGACTCTGCATCTACACGAACTACTGCGAGGCGCTCGATCAGCGGCATCGGCAGGTGACCTGTGAGTTGTGGGACCGCGAGGGCCTGAAGGAGCCGGGAGTGCGACTTTCGACAGATGGCAAGCGGCGGTTGGTGGCTCCTGGTTGGACCCCGGGCTAGGTTGCCCGAGTCATGACCTTCCGTTTTTTCAGCCCTGGCCGTTCTTTCCCATGAGTCGCCGCAATTCCGATAGAGGGGAGACGATGGGAGCGGTCGCGAATTCGTCCGCAGCTTTCGAAGGAAGCGATTCCGCTGCCCGGTCGAGCGCGCGCGAGTCGGCTCTCGCCCGATTGTTTATCGAGCACAATCAGGAGCTCCTGCGGTTCCTGCGGACCCGCCTTGACTCCCGCCAGGAGGCCGAGGAGGTTGCGCAGGAGTCCTATGCACGCCTGTTGCGGCTCGATCAGCCGGCGATTCTCGGTTTCCTGAGGGCCTACCTTTTCAAGACGGCTGCGAATCTTGCGATCGACCGGCTGCGGCACCGCACGACGTTGCGAGGCGCGGAGTCGCAGCTCGAACATTCGTATGAACTTGCAAGTGAATCGACGCCGGATGATCTCGCAGGGCGCGACCAGGAGGCGGGCCTCGCGGAGCGGTTTCTCGCAGAGCTCCCACCCGCCTGTCAGCGCGCATTCGTTTTGTACCGGGTTCACGAGTTGAGCCTCGCCGAGGTTGCCGCTCAAATGGGCGTGAGCGAGCGGATGATCCGTTACTACGTGGTGCAGGCCATGAGCCATTGCCGCGCGCGCCTCGGCGGCATGAGCATCACCAGCGGTGGCCGCAAATGAACGACAAGTCGAACAACACGCGCGGAGTCGATACCGAGCGCTTCGAAATCGCCTGCGAATGGTTTCTGAAGCTGCGCGAAACGCCCGAGTCTTCCGAACTTCTCTCCGAGTGGCTCACCTGGTGTCGTGTCGATGAGCGCAACCGGATCGCGTTCGAGGAAGTGCGCGCACTGTGGTGGACGACGCGCAAGGTGCAGCCGCTCGCGAGCGTCGCTGGCACTGTGACGCCCCCACTGCCGGCTACTCGGTCGCGTGGCGGCGGGCGCAGCTTTTCCAGGCGCAAAATGTTTGCCGCGGCTGCCGCGCTGGCAGTGGTCGTGGCATCGGCCTTGGTGGCTCGATACGTGGTGTCGGACCTGGCGGACAGCGCCACCGTTGCGACATTCGTGACGGCGCAGCGCGAACACCGAAGTTTCCAGCTCGCCGACGGCTCGCGGGTCGAGCTTGCCGGTGACTCGCGTTTGACCGCGAGGCTGTACGAGCACCGCCGGCAGATCGAGCTCGAACGCGGCGAGGCGTATTTCAAGGTTGCCCATGATGCGACCCGTCCCTTCGTTGTCGCTGCGGGCGGGACGCACGTGACGGCCGTCGGTACGAGCTTCAATGTACGCTCGGGCAATGATCTCGTCGTGGTCGCGGTGGACGAAGGCGTTGTCGTCGTCGAAGCGACTGCCGCGGCGCTGTCCGCCGATCAGCCATCGACGGTGTCGACGATGCTGGCAGTGAGTAGAAGCGCGGATGGGCAGCGTCCGATTCGTTTGCGCAAAGGCGAGGAAGTCACCGTCGGCGTGACCAATCACGAACTGCAGGTGACATCGATCGAGCCTGGCGCGGTGGCTTCCTGGCGCGAAGGCCGATTGCGATTCGCGCGGGAGCCCTTGCGATCCGTGGTCGCCAGCGTGCTCGCGTCATCGGGTCAGGAGATCACACTCGCCGATCCAGCGCTCGGCGACTTGCGCTTCACGGGTACCGTGTTCAGCGCACGTGTCAGCGATTGGGTTGAGGGTCTGCCGGCGATTTTCCCCGTGACGGTGAGACTGCAAGGCGAAACATACGTCGTCGAGCGGCGTGACTGACGGCGTGATCGATCGGATGCCCGCATGTGGCTTCCGTTTTACTGGGCGTCATCCGTTGTAGTGTCAGTTGCATACCGGGAGGGCAAGTGATGCGCCAAAACGACAACGCTAACAACAACAGCGCCAGGATCCAGCGAAGCGGAAGAGTCTGGGCAGCCATGTCCCTCCTGCTGCTCACAGCCGCAGCGAGTGCGGCGAGCTCCGGTGCGAGTCCTGCCGCGCGCGATCTCGAGCGCGAGGTGGTCTTCAATCTGCCGCGCCAGCCGCTGGAGAACGCTCTCCTTGGTTTTTCCGAGCAGGCCAAGATCCAGGTGATGACGGCGAGCACGGTCATTCCCGATCAGCTCTCCGGTAGCGTCGTGGGCCGGCAGCGCGTGCGCATTGCGCTCGATATGCTGCTGCATGGAACAGGCCTGCGGTATTCCGTCGTCAACGACAGCACGGTTGCGATTCATGCGCTGCAGACGGGGGGCGATAGCTGGAACGCTGCTGGCGGGGCTGCGCTAAGGCCGGCCACACTCCTGGCCGCAGTGACGAATGCGTCTCCCGACAATGCCAAGGGCGGCAACGCTGCCGGCTCGGAGCGCGCGACGTCGGCTGGGCAGCCAGCGCGCAGTTCCGACTTGAATGGCATCGAAGAAGTGCTGGTCACGGCGACGAAACGTGGTGCGGCATCGGCGCAATCGTTGCCAATCAGTATCAGCGCGATATCGGGCAAGAGTCTCGAGGATTCTGGATCGACCGTGTTCGCGGACTGGTCGCACACGGTTCCAGGCCTCGTCTATCAGGACCAGGGGCCCGGCGACAAGCGCTACATCATTCGCGGCGTGCAATCGATCGGCGCCGCGACAGTTGGCGTCTACCTCGACAATGCCGTCATCACAGGCTCGAACGGTGAAGACGACGGCGGCGGCAAGAACGTCGATCTACGACTCTACGACGTCAACCATATCGAGGTGCTGCGCGGTCCTCAAGGGACACTGTACGGCGCCAGCTCGTTGAGCGGCACCATCCGGCTCATCACGAACACCCCGAATCTCGATCGCATCGAGGGTAATGTCGGCGCGCAGCTCTCGGACACGGCGCACGGCAGTGAAAACTACAACTTCAATGGCGTATTCA
>JBGPLJ010000239.1:0-5842 GCA_041486385.1 Steroidobacteraceae bacterium | reverse complement strand
GTGACGAAGGACGAGATTCCGGATCCACATGCGCTGCGGGTCACGTGCTCGCATCGTGGTGAACTCGCGACGGACGACAATACCGCGAATCTCTTCTACAAGACGCCGGAGGTCATCGAATTCCTGTCGCATTACCTGACGCTGCTGCCCGGCGATATCATTTCGCTCGGAACCGCGCTCGCGAAGAGCTCGAAGGGCCGGCCCGTGCAGAACATCGATCTCAATCAGCTCGGCGGACCGGTTTCAGTTTCCATCGAGCGGATCGGAACGCTCACCAACGAAGTGAAGTGGGTTTGACACATTCCACGCATCGCTCCCGTCTCCGATGAAATGGCCGGCCCGCCGGATCTCGTTGCGGCGATTCGCGCACGCCGCGGCGGCACGTTGCTGACGCTCGATCGGATGCTCCTGCACAGCCCAGCTTTTGCAAAGGGGTGGAATTCGCACCTCGGCGCCGTGCGCAACGATCTCAAGCTTGATGCGCGGCTGCGCGAGCTCGCCATCTGTGTAGTCGCGGTGCTGAATGGCGCGGAGTACGAGTTCGCGATGCACTGTCCGCTCTATATCAAGGCGGGTGGGGCGCCATCCGCAGCGCAGGCGCTGCGATCGGTCGATGAGACGCTCGCCCACGGCACTCCATTCAACGACGACGAACGGGCGATCATGCAGTTCGCGACTGAGATGACGCGCAAAGTGCGCATCGACGACGGGGCATTCGCGCGTGGGCGTGCGGCGCTCGGCTCCGACCAGGCGGTGGTCGAGATGATCGGCGTGATTGCGACCTACAACATGGTGTCGCGCTTCCTCGTCGCACTCGGGATCGAAGCGGAGAAACCGGGAACATGATCGGCCATGGATGAGTTCGCCCAGATCCGCATTCGACTCGCGCTCGAGGACCTCAATACGGGCTTCACGCATTTTCTCGATCACGATCGGCTCGATGAACTCGTCGATCTGTTCACCGAGGACGCCGTGTACACGCACGGCGAGCGACGTTCGGTGGGTCGCGAGGCAGTGCGGGCAGTGTTCCTCGCGCGCGCGGCCGGCGGCGTGCGCACGGTTAGGCATGTCGCGAGCGGACTGCGCCTTTCGATCGAGAGCGACTCGAAGGCTACCGGCACAAGCGTCTGTCTCACGTTCGCCTATGACGGCTCGCCGCCGGTGACGCCCGCAACGCCTTACCTGGTCGCGGACTTCGAGGACGAGTACCGCCGGTGCGCGGACGGACGCTGGCGGATTGCGGTTCGCCATATCCATCGCATCTTTGTGGCCGAGAGCAATCCGGGACCTCAGGGCCTGCGACGATGAGCGTCGCACTGCTCTGCTCGTCGCATCATAATGCTGCACGGCGGTTGAGGTGGCGCTCCCAACCGGATTCGAACCGGTGTTACAGCCTTGAGAGGGCCGTGTCCTAGGCCTCTAGACGATGGGAGCGATGAGAGGCGGGCCCGTTGGGGCGCGCCATTATAGAGAGCCGAATCCATTGCTCAAGCGCAAGAAGTCATAGTGATGACGCCATCGAGATTGCCGCTGTCAACGTCGCAAGCTGCCAAGTTGTGATACCTTAGAAAGGTCTCATAACCTTCTGATATAGAACGTTTAGTAACGGCGAAACAAACGTTCTGCTGGCGCGCCTCAAACGGCGTCCCTGAGAATCAATTGCAGCAGAGTCGGCAGGACATCGCTGACCGGGCGCTATTATACGGCCCCAATTCACTCGCCCACCCGGAACCCTAAATTTGGATACGAGCCAGGCACGGCCACCGACGATCATCCCGCGCGCCGATCACACCATTTCGCGCGCCGACATTTCAGGCAATGCATTGAAAGTTCTTTACCGCCTCAAGGAGGCGGGCTTTCACGCGTTCCTGGTGGGCGGCGCCGTGCGCGATCTGTTGCTGGGGCTGCATCCGAAGGACTTCGACATCGCGACAGACGCCGAACCGGAACAAGTCCGCAAAATCTTTCGCAACTGCCGTTTGATCGGCCGCCGCTTTCGGCTGGCGCATGTCTATTTTGGCCATGAAATCATCGAAGTCGCGACTTTTCGCGCCTCCACGGCCCCCGACGCGACCGACGGCGACGACGAGGACGACGGTAACCGCGGCGGCGATGACGATGTGATCTCGCCTGAAGACATCGATACGGAACATCGGGTCGTGCACGCGAGTGGGCGCATCCTGCGCGACAATCTCTACGGCACGATCGACGACGACGTATGGCGCCGCGACTTCACCGCGAACGCGCTCTACTACAACATCGAAGACTTCTCGATCTGGGACTACGTCAACGGCGTCGAAGACGTACGCGCGCGCGTGCTGAGGGTCGTGGGCGATCCCGAAATGCGCTTCCGCGAAGATCCCGTGCGCATGCTGCGCGCCGTTCGATTTGCCGCGAAGCTGGGATTCACCCTCGCTCCTGAAACCGCGGCGCCGATTCCGGCGCTGCGTCCGCTCCTTGCCGAAGTGCCGGCGGCACGGCTCTTCGATGAGACGATGAAGATGTTTCTCAAGGGCGCCGCGCTCGAGAGCTGGCGGCTGCTCGAACGCTATCAACTGCAAGCCGCGATCTTTCCCGCGACCGCCAGGTTCTTCGCCGGTCATGAAGGCGCTGCGGAACGCGTGCTCCTCGAGCGGGGTCTCGCCAGCACGGACGCGCGCATCGCGGCCGACAAGCCGGTGACGCCGACCTTCCTCTTTGCGGTCCTTCTCTATGGGCCGATCAGCGCCGCGGCACTCAAGTTGCAGGAGAAGGGCGCGCCGGAGACCCAGGCACTCTATCTCGCGTGTGATGAGATCGTAAAAGCGGAACAGAAGAGTGTCTCGATCCCGAAGCGATTTACGCTGCCGATGCGCGACATGCTTGCGCTGCAGCCGCGCTTTCGCCGGCGCGATGGCCGCAAGGCGCTCGCGTTGCTCGAAAATTCGCGCTTTCGCGCGGCCTACGACTTTCTGCTGCTACGTTGCGAGGCCGGGCTCGAGGATCCCGAACTCGGGAGGTGGTGGACACACATTCAGTCCTTGCCGCAAGAGGAGCGTCTCGCGCTGGTCGAAGCCCAACCTGCCGGTGCGCCACGCTCGCCCGCACCTCGGCGCCGGGGCCGGCGTCGCGGTCGCCGGGGCGGCAAATCTTCAGGTACCGAGACCCGTGGCTAACGAGGCAGGCGCGCCCGACGGTGCGCTGTGGAGTCCTGCCTACGTTGCCATCGGCAGCAATCTGTCGGAGCCGGCGCGCCAGGTTCGGGATGCGTTCGAGCGTCTGGCGGGTATCAAGGACTCGCGATTGATCGCGCGGTCGCGCCTCTATCGCACCCAACCGCTCGGCCCGCAGGATCAACCGCAGTTCGTCAATGCATGCGCCGGTCTGTTGACTCGACTTTCACCGGCAGGCCTGCTGGAGGAGCTCAAGCGCATCGAGCTCGCGATGGGCAAAGTCGCACCGCCGGTGCGCTGGGGTCCGCGGGTGATCGACCTCGACCTGCTGCTCTTTGCGAACGAGCGGCGCGCCGAGGCAGGGCTGACGCTCCCGCATCCCGGTTTGCATGAACGAAATTTTGTCCTCTATCCTCTGGCGGAGATCGCTCCGACGCTCATGATTCAAGGACACGGCCGCGTTGCCGACCTCGTTGAACGCGTCGGCGCACAAGGATTGTCGCTGCTGTGACGCAAGCCAAAGCCGAAAGTCCCGCTGCAGCCGCCAGCCATCGATTCGTCGTGGTGGAGGGGCCGATTGGCGTGGGCAAGACGAGTCTTGCGCGCCGTCTTGCGGATCATTTCGGGAGTCAGCTGTGGCTGGAGGAGGCGCAGGAAAATCCATTTCTCGAGCGCTTCTACCGCAACATGCGCGGCGCGGCCTTTCCGACGCAGCTGCACTTTCTTTTTCAGCGCGTACGCCAGGCGCAAGCGATGCGCCAGCAGGACCTGTTCGCGCCGCTGCGCGTCTGCGACTATCTCCTCGACAAGGATCGATTGTTCGCGCGCGTGACGCTCGATGACGAGGAGTACGCGCTCTACGAGCAGGTTTATGCAAAGCTTGCGATCGATGCGCCGCGGCCCGACCTCGTGGTGTACCTGCAGGCGCCGGTCGATATCCTGATGGAGCGCATCGCCAAGCGCGGCATCAAGTATGAGAGCCACATCGAGCGCAGTTATCTCGAGCGGCTGACGGAAGCCTACGCGACCTTTTTTCATCACTACGACGCGGCGCCACTCCTCATCGTGAACGCCGCCGCCATCGATCCCGTGCAGAATAACGCCGACTTCGCGGAGCTCATCGGCCACATGGGGCGCGTGCGGCGCGGCCGCCACTATTTCAACCCGATGGGGCACGAACTGTAGCAGCGGTCGATTCGCCGGGGAGGCTTGTGCGCCGAGGTCCTTTCGGCAGCGTAAAAAACAGGACGTTTTTTTCGCAGCCCCCAGGGACGGGTTCACGGCGGTGACGAAAGGGCCTCGGCGCATAAGCCTCGCGCGTGAGTCACGTGCCGCGCCTTGATTCCTGCCAATCGGTGCCTCATTCTGTGGTGGCTCGCGCCTGATCCGGGATAACGAATGTATACACAGCTGCAACTGCGCGACGCCACGCGCCCACCGGTCAACGTTTCGACCTTGCGCAAGATGAAGGCGGATGGCGAAAAGATCGCGTGCGTCACCTGCTACGACGCGAGCTTCGCCGTGCTCGTCGATGACGCGGGCGCCGATCTGGTGCTCGTTGGCGACTCACTCGGCATGGTGATCCAGGGTCACGACACCACTGTGCCGGTCACCATGGAGGACGTGATTTATCACAGCAGGGTGGTCGCTCGTGGACTCTATCGTCCGTTTCTCGTCGCCGACATGCCGTTCATGAGCTACTCCTCCAAGGAGCAGGCGCTCACCAATGCCGTGCGGCTGATGCAGGAGGGCGGCGCCAAGATGGTGAAGCTCGAAGGCGGCGCCGGCCAGATCGAGATTGTCGAATTTCTCGCGGGTCACGACATCCCGGTGTGCGCGCACCTTGGCCTGAAGCCGCAGTCGGTACACAAGATCGGCGGTTTCCGGGTGCAGGGCCGCGAAGAAGAGCAGGCGGAGCGCATGGAAGACGACGCGCGCTCGCTCGAAAGCGCAGGCGCTGACATCGTGCTGCTCGAATGCATCCCGAGCGCGCTCGGCGGCCGCATCACGCGCTCGCTCTCCGTGCCCGTGATCGGCATCGGCGCCGGACCGGATGTCGACGGGCAGATTCTCGTGCTCTACGACCTGCTCGACATCACGAGCGGCCGCAAGCCGCGCTTCGTGCGCAATTTCATGGAAGGTGCAACGGGTCCTTTGAATGCGGTCGAGCGCTACGTCGCCGCGGTGCGTGATCGCTCGTACCCGGCGCCGGAACACAATTTCTAAAGCTTAAGCGAGCCCCGCACTCATGCTGACGATGAACCGGATCGCGACCGTGCGCGAGGAGGTGCGCGGTTGGCGCAAGGCAGGCCTCAAGGTCGCGCTTGTGCCGACGATGGGGAATCTGCACAAAGGGCACATGAGTCTCGTCGCCCACGCGCAGGATCACGCCGATCGGGTGGTCGTCTCGATCTTCGTCAATCCGCTGCAGTTCGGGCCGACCGAAGACTACAACGACTATCCGCGAACGCTCGAGCACGACAAGGACCTCCTCGCGAAGGTCAACGCAAATCTGTTGTTCGCGCCGCCCGTATACGAGATGTATCCGGCGGGTCACGAACGTGCCACCACCATCGATGTGCCGGACCTTTCCGGCATCCTCTGCGGCGCTTTTCGTCCGGGACATTTCGTGGGCGTCGCGACGGTGGTCGCAAAGCTTCTCAACGTCGTCGGTCCTGATGTCGCGGTCT
>JBGPLJ010000238.1:0-5881 GCA_041486385.1 Steroidobacteraceae bacterium | reverse complement strand
GGTCATGCATTCGAGGAGATAGGGGCCTTCGCCTCTGCGCAGGATTTCGATCGCCTCGCGCGCGGCAGCGTGCACGGTCGGCAAGTCGTTGCCGTCGATCGTTTTCGTCGCAATGGCGTACGGAGCAGCGAAGCTGCTCACGTGCTTGACGTTGGAGTGCTCCTCGCGACTCGTGAACTCGGCGTAGCCGTTGTTCTCGCAGACGAACAACACCGGCAGGCGCCACAGTGCGGCGAGGTTCAGCGTCTCGTGGAACGCGCCGGCGCCTGTCGCACCGTCGCCGAAGAACACGACGCTGATGTTCTGCTTGCCTTGCGCTTGCGCAGCCCACGCGGCGCCCGCGGCGAGAGCGAGGTTCCCTGCCACGACGCCAGTCGCGCCCAGCACGCCGTTCGCAGCGTCGACGAGATGCATCGAGCCGCCGCGACCGCGGCACAGGCCGTCCTGCCGGCCGAGAATCTCTGCGAAAGTCGCTTGCAGATCGCTGCCCTTGGCGAGCACGTGGCCGTGGCCACGATGACTGGTGAAGAGAACGTCGTCGCGCGAAAGATGCGCGCAGATGCCGACGGCTACCGCTTCCTGCCCGGTCGACAGGTGCGGAAAACCCGGAATCTCGCCCGAGGCGGCAAGCCGCTGGACCTGTGTTTCGAAGAGCCGTATCCGCCAGAGGGCGTGATACATCGCCTTCCAATCATCGAGCGTCGGTGTAGCCATATTCATTGAAAGAATAACCGAAGGTGACAGGAATGCGGGGTCGTTATCATACTGAATCGCATGTCCATACCCCTGACAACGCTTGCGATGCGACTCGCCCGGCCGGGCACGCCTCTGGCACTCGAAAACGTGACGCTTCCGCCGCTCCGCGACCATCAGTTGCTCCTGAAGGTCCTGGCCTGCGGGGTTTGCCGAACCGATCTGCATCTGGTGGACGGTGAGCTCCCGCAAGCTCGCTTTCCCGTCACGCCCGGGCACGAAATCGTCGGCAGGGTGATCGGCACCGGCACTGCCGTCACCCGGTTTCGGCCCGGTGACCGCGTCGGCGTGCCGTGGCTCGGAACGACTTGCGGCCAATGCGATTATTGCAGGGGAGGCCTGGAGAATCTCTGCGAACGAGCCGGCTTCACCGGCGCCACGATAGACGGCGGTTACGCGCAGTTTGCCCTCGCGGATGATCGCTATTGCCTGGCCATTCCAGCGCGCTACTCCGACATCGAGGCGGCACCCCTTTTATGCGCCGGTCTCATCGGTTACCGCGCCTATCGTGCTGCCGGCGATGGGCGGAATCTCGGGTTATATGGCTTCGGTGCGGCCGCTCATCTGCTGGCTCAGATTGCCGTCGCGAAGGATCGGCGCGTATTTGCGTTTACTCGTCCCGGCGACTTGCCCGCACAGGCATTCGCCCGGGAGCTGGGCGCGGCGTGGGCGGGCGGCTCCGATGTGAAACCACCCGAGCCGCTCGACGCCGCGATTATCTTTGCACCTGTCGGAGCATTGGTGCCCGCAGCACTCGCCGCGACACGCAAGGCCGGGCGTGTCGTGTGCGCGGGCATTCATATGAGTGACATACCGAGCTTTCCCTATTCGCTTCTCTGGGGTGAGCGCTCGATCTCATCCGTCGCCAATCTCACGCGAGCGGACGGGGAGCAGTTCATGCGCGTGGCCGATGAAGTCCCGCTGCGTCCCGATGTGGAACCGTTCGCACTCGCGCGTGCCAACGAAGCGCTCGCACGCTTGCGCGGCGGAACGCTGCGTGGTGCCGCGGTCTTGGTCAATCGCTAAGAGGTCGCGTGACGTTAGCGATCAGGACCTCGGCGCGGCTTGCTGTCGACCAGTGCGCCAGCCTTCGGCGTAGGATTCACGCGCCACCTTGGAGTAGGGCACCGGGCTCACGATCGCACTGATCTGCATCTGCACGTGCCTCTCAACCGTCGGCTTCGCGGAGCCACCGCCTTCTTCGCCCCACACGAATGTGACTTCAGTGCCGGGCTTCGCATGCGCAGTGTCGATCATCGCAAGTGTCAGATGCGTGCGCTCGTTGGAGCTGTAGCCCACCCACGTAGACACGCCGATCGTCTTGCCGTCCTTGGTGACCTTGTCGTACGGCAGCGTTGAATACACCGATGAGGGAAAATCCAGGTACTTCGCCCGATCTCCTGCCTGGTACTGGGTGGCTATGGCGCGCAGGACGTCTTCAGAGTCGAGCGCCAGCGTCACCTTGGTCCGGCGCGGCGGTTTATCTGCGATCTTTTGCAGGGCTTCCTTGCCGATGAATTCGTGGTCGAAGTTCACGAATGGGCCATAACCCAAATCGTAAGGCGTCAGGTAATAGTCTTCGATGTTGTCGGAGTAGAAACTGCCGCCGAGCGACGCCGAGCCTTCGTATCCTCTGGCGGGCAACCACTGGCGATAGGGTTTCATCTTTTCGCCCGAGTAGACGGCCGGCATCGGGGAAGGGATCCAGCCCGACTCGAGTGTGTTGGATGAGTACGCACGTGAGCCGACAAGGCGCAAGCCGAATTCCTGGCCCGCTTCTACGATTGCGGCCTTCACTTCCTCGCCGTGCTCCCAGGGCCCGAAGAGCTCGAATCCGGGCTGGCCAGCCATGCCGTGACGCAGCGCGTTCACACGATATCCGGCGATCGTGATCTGGGTCATGTTGAAGAACTTGAGATCCGGCGGCTTCCTGCCCAGGACCTTCTCCATCGTCTTCATCGCGTTCGGGCCTTGCACCTGATAGCGGTACACCTTGCGGATGATCGGGCCGCTGCGCGCGGCGGCGCGCTCGTCGCGTTCGCAGGCGGCGTTGTATCCGCCGGTCTCGCAGTGATACTGCACCCAATTGTGGATCGACGGCCGGCCAACCAGGTTGAATCGTTCGCGGCTCAGGTAGAACAATATGACGTCGCCAATCACGAAGCCCTCGTAGTTGCAGGCGACGAACTGCTTCGCCTTGTACGGCTCGAACCCCTTGAAGCTGTTGATGCCAAGATCCGAGAGGAGCTTCAATGCGTCAGGGCCTTCCACATACATGTCGGTCATGTGATAGGACTGGTTGTAGAGCACGCAGGTCTGCTGCCACGCGCGCTGCTCGTCCCGCCAGTTCGAATACTCGCTCTGCATGACTGGATAAACGTAAGGTCCTGTCTGCGAGTTACGCAGGAGCCGCACTGGATTGCCAGCGGCCTTCAGCAGGTCTTCCAAACTCTGATGACTCATGCGTTTTCCTGGGGTAGTGGAACAGCCAAATTCTGCGCGGCGGGATCCAACGATGTCAATTGGGATCCCAAAAATTGGGACCCCAAATTGACTGGACAGCATGGATATCGTCAATATGCGATCCTGGAAGTTGAACCATCAGGACCGCCGGCATGGACACGCAGCTCACCCGCGCCACGATCCGCATTCGCGAGATGATCCTGCGCGGGCGACTGCGGCCCGGGCAACGCGTGGCGGAAGCGACGCTCGCGGAGTTGCTGCGGATGTCGCGCACGCCCATTCGCCAGGCATTACCCGTCCTGGCAAAAGAGGGCCTCCTGGTGGAATCCGAGACGCGCGGCTACGTGGTGCGCACCTTTACGCAGGCCGAGATTCTCGATGCCATCGATCTCAGGGGCGCGATCGAAGGCCTGGCGGCCCGGCGCATCGCCGAACGGGGAGCCTCCCGGGAGCTGCTGCGGGAATTGCGCAGCTGCCTCGAAACGGGGGATCGGATCTTCAAGAAGCGGCGGCTCATCGAGAGCGACGAGGCCGCTTACGCAGAGATGAACGGTCGCTTTCATGCGCTGATCGTGGCTGAGGTGGGTAGCACCATTTTCTCGCAAGCCGCAGCACGAAATGGGGGCGTTCCGTTTGCGAGTCCCGAGGCCATTGCATTCGACGCGACTGACCTCGAGAAGATGTACGACGCCCTGTACTTTGCGCATCGGCAGCATCATACGATCGTGGATGCGATCGAGACCAACCAGAGCGCGCGCGTCGAAGCGCTGATGCGCGAGCACGTCAATACAGTCAAGCAAAGCATCAACATGATGGAGCAACAGGGGATTGGCCCACTCGCGGCCGGGCGTAAGCTGGCGGCGCGCTGAGGCAGCCCCATGGAGCACTGCTCATGAATAGCCAGGTGAAGCGCCATGTCTTTCCGCTGCCGTCGGAAATTCGAAGTCCCGCGGGGGCTGAAGGCTGGGAGGAGATGTATCCCTACTTCACCCGATTTCTGCCGGAAGACGATAAGCGCTTCTGGTTCTGCAATTCCATGCACTTTCCCGAGCCGATGCCGGCGTTCGACGCGTTGACGGCGGAGATTCCCTATATCGCGATGGGCGCCTACACGACGCGGGTCTTCGCGTTCCCGGCCGCGCTCGGTATCGACTACCGGATCGTGAACGGGCGCGTATACATCACCGCGAACACGGTCACCGATCCAAAGGAAATCGAGCGGCGTGCCAAGGTGTTCGGCGAGCGGGCGCCTTTTTATTACGAACACTGGAACGAGCTCTATAAGGAGTGGACGCAGCGCATGCTGACACTCATCAAGGAGCTCGATGCCATACGCGTGCCGGAACTACCCGAGTTCGAGGACGCCGAAGTAGTCAACAAGGCTCGCGGCTTTGCGCAGAACCATGAGCTGCGCGGCGCCTTTCACCGGACGATCGAAAGCCTGTCGATGATGTGGCAGCACCACTTCGAATTCCTGATGCTCGGCTATGGCGCCTACCTGGTCTTCTTTCAATTCTGCAAGCAGGCATTTCCGGAGATATCCGACCAGATGGTTGCGCGCATGGTGGCGGGTATCGACGTGCTCATGTTTCGTCCGGACGATGAGATCAAGCGGCTGGCACGGGTCGCGCTCTCGGTCGGCATCGAGCGCGTGTTCATGAACGGAGGCAATCCTGACGAGATTCTGGCGGCGGTACGCAGCACGGGCGCACCCGGCGAGCGTTGGCTCGCGGAGCTCGAAATCTCGCGCCATCCCTGGTTCAATGTCTCTGCCGGCGATGGCTTCTATCACTACCATCGCGGCTGGAACGACGACCTGTCACTGCCGCTCTCGGCATTGCCGAGCTATATCACGCAGATTCAGGCGGGCAAGAACATCGATCGCCCGACGGAGTCGCTTAGAACGGAGCGCACGCGGATCATCAGCGACTATCGACAGTTGCTTGCGACCGACGCTGACCGCGGCGCCTTCGATCAGATGATTGAACTCTGCCATCGCGTCTTTCCCTACGTGGAGAATCATAAGTTCTACTGCGAGCAGTGGCACGCGACGAGATTCTTCAACAAGATTCGCGAATTCGGCGCGCTGCTGGTGCGACAAGGCGTTCTTGAGGGCATCGAGGACATATTTCAGCTGCGGCACACTGAAGTCGATGAGGCGCTCTCCGATGTGGCAATCGCGTGGGCGGCAGGTTCAGCGCCAGTAGGCGGGCGGCACTGGAAGCCGATTGTTGCGCGGCGCAAGGTCCTGCTTGAACGACTCAAAGGGTGGGATGCACCCGTTGCACTGGGGCCCGTGCCGGAACGCATCGAGGATCCGGCCGTGCAGATGCTCTGGGGCATCACTTCAGAAACCCTGGAGGCGTGGTCGACTCCGCCGGAGCAGGACCGCGCGCACGAGATCAGGGGTTACGCCGCATCGCCGGGTGTCGTTGAAGGCTTGGCTCGGGTTCTGACGACTATTAACGAATTCGGTTTGATTCAGGATGGCGAGATTCTTGTCTGCCCGGTGACCGCTCCAAGTTGGGCCCCGCTTTTCAACAAGATCAAAGCAGCCGTTTCCGATATCGGCGGTGCGATGTCGCACGCCGCCATCGTTGCGCGCGAGTACGGCTTGCCGGCCGTCGTCGGGACGGGGCAAGCCACGAAGCGCATCCGCACCGGT
>JBGPLJ010000237.1:0-5916 GCA_041486385.1 Steroidobacteraceae bacterium | reverse complement strand
TCGGCGCTGCTCGCGAACGACGTGCGTGTCGTGGGGCGTAGTTTCAAGTATCACAGGGCGCGCGGCGTCTTTGCCGCGGGTGTCGAGGAGCCGAACGCTCTGATCCGTCTGGGCGAGGACGGCCGGCTCGAACCGAACGTGCGCGCAACGCTGCTGCCGCTGTTCGACGGCTTGCGCGCGCGCAGTCAGCGTGGGTGGCCGAGCGTCCGTTTCGATGTGGGCCGTATTGCCGACAGGCTGCACAGCCTGTTGCCGCCGGCGTTTTATCACAAGACCTTCATGTGGCCGTCCTGGCACTGGTTTGAAGGTACGATTCGCCGTGCGGCAGGCGTTGGTCCGGCTCGCAGCGCAGCCGATCCCGATCGCTACCAGGTGCAGAACGCGCACTGCGATGTGCTCGTGGTCGGTGCCGGGCCGGCGGGCCTGACTGCCGCGCTCCAGGCGGCAGAGTCCGGCGCGCGCGTGCTGCTTCTCGAGCAGGATTCGGATCTCGGCGGCTCGATCCTGAGCGAGCCCGCACCGGCGAGCGCAGGACAGAATGTCTGGCTGGTCGACGTGGCGTCCCGTCTGCAGTCCATGCCGAATGTTCGAGTGTTGCTGCGCACGACCTGCAATGGTGTGTACGAGACGCACGTGGTGACGGCAGTGGAGCGGCTGAGTCGAGCGGTTACCGGTGCGCTGCCGATAACGCGCGAACGTTACTGGCGTATTCGCGCGGCGCAGATTGTCCTGGCGACCGGCGCAATTGAACAGCCGGCGCTCTTTCCCGCAAACGATCTGCCTGGCGTCATGTTGGCGGGCGGCGTGCGGCAATATCTCAACCGCTATGCCGTTGCCTGCGGTCGCAAAGTTGCGATCGTTACCAGCGACGATGATGCCTATCGAACGGCCCTTGATCTGCAAGCCTCTGGGGTTGCGGTCGTCGCAATTGTCGATTCGCGCCCGCAGGCGGGCGGTGCGTTGCCCGAGCTTGCGCGCGCGCAGGGTCTGAAGATCATCTCTGCGGGGCGCGTTACGCGTGCGCTGGGGAGCAAGCGCGTCACGGGAGTTTGCGTCGCGGCGGCGGATGGCACGGTGGTAAGGCTGGAGTGCGATGCGATCGCCATGTCTTCCGGCTGGCAGCCGACACTGCATCTCTACTGTCATGCAGGCGGCAAGCTCCAGTTCGACGTCGAACGCCAATGTCTGCTCCCGCGCGAGGGTCCGCGGAATATCCGGGTGGTGGGCCAGGCTGCGGGCGCGGCGGTCGTCGTGCCGGGCGAGATGGCAATTGCACGGGGTCCAACCGGAGCGCGCAGCATTGCGACCGAGCAGCCGGAGCGCTGCTGGATCGATTTCCAGTACGACGTGACCGCGCGCGATGTCGAAATTGCGGTGCGCGAGAACTACGTTTCGGTCGAGCATCTGAAGCGCTACACCACCGTCGGCATGTCGATTGACCAGGGCAAGACCAGCAATCTCGCGGCGCTGGCAGCGCTCGCCCAGCTGACGGGCAGGAGCATTGCGGAAACCGGGACGACAACCTTCAGGCCGCCGTTCGCGCCAGTGACGCTCGCAACGATCGCGGCCGGGCGCACGGGCCGGTTCTATCGGCCCACGCGTGAGCTGCCGACTCACGCGCTGCAGCTCGAGCTGGGCGCGCTGTTCGAGGAATTTGGCGGATGGCAGCGGCCGGCCGCCTATCCGCGGGGCGCCGAGGATCTCAGTGCCGCCGCCGAACGCGAAGTGCGCGCCGTGCGCTCGGGTGTGGGCATCTTCGAGGGCTCGCCGCTCGGCAAGATCCTCGTGCGCGGCCCGCATGCCGCCGTGCTGCTCGATCGCCTGTATGCCAACACGATGTCCACACTCGTCGTGGGTCAGGCGCGCTACGGACTCATGTTGAATGAGAAGGGCATCATCATCGATGACGGCGTCTGTGCGCGTCTTGCCGACGACGAGTACTGGGTCAGTACCACGAGCGGCGGGGCGACGCGCATTGCAAGCTGGATCGATGAATGGCTGCAATGCGAGTGGCGGGACCTCGACGTGATTGCCACACCCGTGACCTCACAGTGGGCGACTGTGACGCTCGCAGGGCCACGGGCGCGCGCTGTCCTGTCGCTGCTCTCAACCGACATCGATTTAAGCGCCGAGCGCTTCAAGCATCTGCAGGCACGTGCTGGGCATCTCGAGGGCTACGAGTGCCGAGTGTTGCGGGTTAGCTTCAGCGGTGAGCTCTCCTATGAGATCAATGTTCCTGCGGATGGCGCCGAGAGGCTGTGGCGCAAGTGTCTGGAGGCCGGGCGTGTCAGCGGTATCGCACCGTTCGGCATCGAGGCGCTGATGACGATGCGTATCGAGAAGGGATACCTGCACGTCGGCAGTGACACCGACGGTACGACCGTACCCGACGATGTGGGTTTTGGTCCGGCGGTTGCGAAGAAGCGCGCGGACTTCATTGGCAGGCGGTCGCTGGATCTCGCCGAGAATCGCCGCGCCGATCGATTGCATTTCGTTGGCTTGAGAGTGCTCCCCGGCGAGCGGCCGCTCGTGGCCGGCGCGCATCTCGTCGACGGCGGGAGCGCGGGCTACGTGACGTCGGCGTGCTTCAGTCCGGCACTCGAAACGTCCATCGGGCTCGCACTGCTGCGTCGGGGCCGCGCGCGGCACGGGGAGCACATTCAGGTGTTCGACAACGGGGTCGAAAGCGCCGCTGAAGTTGTTGCGCCCGGCCTCTACGATCCGACGGGACTTCGCATGCATGGCCCCATACTTGGCCCCAAACATGACTAATATTCCCGCCATTGCCGCGACGACTTTGAAGGAGCTGGCGTTCGCGCCCAAGTTGCTCGTGCAGTGCAGGCCGAAAGCGGCGGCGTGCATCGCGTTGCCGGTGAATCCCAACACGGTGTGCGGTTCGGGTCCCTGGTCCCTCTGGCTAGGTCCGCAAGAGTGGCTGGTTTACGCGGACAGCGGTGTAGCGGATTCATTGAGCCGCACACTCGAACTGCCCGCTTCGCACCTGGCAACTGATGTCAGCAGCGGCCTCACGGCGCTTGAGCTGGCGGGTCCGGGCGCTGTCGAAGTCCTGACCGCGGGTTGCGGCCTGGATATTGCAGGGATTGCGCTCTGCGCCAACAGTTGCGCGCAAACTCACTACCACCACGTCTCGATCATCCTGCATCATCCCGAAGGCGATGATCGCTGGCGCTTGTTCGTCGATCGTTCGCTTACGCGCTATCTTCGCGATTCACTGAGCTCACAGCATGAAATTCGGCATCTTTGATCACGTCGACGACAGCGGCCGGCCACTGGCCGAGCACTACGCGGTGCGGCTGCGCATCGTGGAAGCGCTCGACAAGCTTGAGTTTTACTCCTATCACGTAGCCGAACATCACGGCACGCCGCTCGGTCTTTCGCCATCACCCAATGTCTATCTCTCAGCGGTCGCCCAGCGCACGCAGCGCCTGCTCTTCGGGCCGATGGTGTACGTCGCCGCCCTCTATCATCCGCTCAGGCTCGCTGAAGAGATCTGCATGCTCGATCAGATGAGCGGCGGTCGCCTGCAGATCGGACTCGGCCGCGGTGCTGTGTGGATGGAGCACGAGCTCTACGGGGTTGAGCGCGCGCGGGTTCCGCAACGCTACGACGAAGCGCGCGACATTCTCCTCAAGGCACTGACGTCGGATGTGGTGAACTTCAGCGGCGAGCACTTCAGATTCAACAATGTCGAGATCGTGATGCGGCCGTTCCAGAAGCCGCATCCGCCGCTGTGGTACGGCGTGGCTAACCCCGATTCGACGGCCTGGGCTGCGGCGAATGACGTGAACGTGGTTTCGCTGATGCCGGTCGAAGGGGCAGCGAAGTGCCTTGGGCGCTATAAAGAAGAGTGGGCCCGGCTTGGCAAGGCGGCGAGTGCAGTGCCGCATCTCGGCCTGATGCGCCAGATTGTCGTCGGCGAGACCGACAGCGACGCCGAGCGTATCGCTCGAGCGGCCTTCAAGAAATGGCGTGCTTCGTTCACCGATCTCTGGGACCGCCGCGGTGTGCCGTTTCCGCTCGACCACATCCTGCAGCGGGAATGGGAAGGCTATGTGAAGAACGGGCTCGCGGTCGCCGGCAGCGCCAGCACCGTGCGGGAATTTCTCGCATCCCAGATCAAGGACACGGGCGCAAATCTGGTGCTCGGGCAGATGATCTTCGGCACGATGCGCGAAGACGAGGCGTTGCATTCGCTCAAGCTGTTCTCGCGCGACGTCATCCCAGCGCTTGCGCAAGCCTCATAGGCAGAAGGATCGATCCATGCTGACTCGCAGAACGCTGCTGGCGGCCAGCGGCGTCGCATTGGCGGCCTTGCTGGGCGCCGTCTCGATTTCCTGTGCCGCTGGCGCGTGGAACTACGTCGAGCCGGGCGCCGTGATGCTCGAGCGCGTGTTGCCGCCACCGCCGGCGGCGGGATCGGCGGCGGAGCGCGCGGAGCTCGACGCGATGTTGAGGATTCAGGCGGAACGGACCCCCGCACAGGCCGAGCGTGCGAAGGGGGATGCCGACATCAGCATCTTTCGCCTGGCTGATGCGCTGGGCTCGCCCGCGGAGTTCAACGAGAAGCGGTTGCCGCGCATGACGGCATTCTTCCAGCGGATCACCGAGGCTGAAACCGCGGTCGTGCGGCCCGTCAAAAGGTCATTCGCTCGCCAGCGCCCCTTCGAGGTCGAAGCAAAGCTCAAGCCGGTCGTCGGTCTGACCGGTTCGCTCTCCTATCCGAGCGGTCACGCGACCTGGGCGTTTGCCGTTGGTCTCGTGCTCGCCGACATGATTCCGGAGAAGCGTGCCGAGATTCTGGCGCGCGCGGCGGAATTCGCCGACAACCGCGTCGTTGCCGGCGTTCATTATCCGAGCGATGTGGATGCGGGACGCGTCTCGGGTTCCGTGCTCGCGGCCTTCCTCTTTGCGTCGCCGGTGTTTCGCGCCGACGAGAAAGTGGCTACGGCGGAGCTGCGCGCGGCGCTGAAGCTTCCGCCACTGCACTAATGGTGGAAAAGGGGTCAGATTTATTCTCCCCGTCCTGGCGGCGCCGTCCACCGCCACGAGTTTCGGCGGAGGCGGGCAGCGGATGGGGTCTGGCAAGCCCGGTCTGGCGATGTTTGCGGGCAGGCCGTCTAAGGCACGGCGAGTTTGAACGCTGGAGCCGGGCGCAGACATGGCCCCTCCGCTGACTGACTCCGACGAAACCGTCGAACGGAGAAAATAAACCTGACCCCTCTTCCCGCGTCAGGCGGCGCTTAGCCGGCCCCGAGCTTCGGAATGCTGTGCGTTCCGGAGGCGATCGCGACGTTCTTCGTCTCCATGTAGAACTCAAAGGAGTAGTCACCGCCATCGCGGCCGATGCCACTCGCCTTCGCGCCGCCGAAGGGCGTTGGCAGATAACGTACGTTCTCCGAGTTGATCCAGATCATGCCGACCTCGAATTGATCTGCGACGCGCAGGGCGCGTTCGATATCTCGTGTCCAGAGATAGCCCGCGAGTCCGTACTGGACTCCGTTTGCCAGCGCGATCGCCTCGGACTCATCGCGGAACGTGAGCGCTGTCAGGACCGGGCCGAAGATTTCATCCTGGGCGATCTTCATCTGCGGTTTCGCACCCGTAAACAGGGTGGGGGCGACGTAATGTCCGCCGCCCGGCCCGTCGATCGCAGTGCCACCGGCGGCGACTGTCGCGCCCTCGCGGCGCGCGAGTTCGACGTAGGCAAGCACCTTGGCTTTGTGACGCGGATGAATCAGCGGACCCACCTCGGTTGCCGGATCGAGTGGGTGACCGATGCGCAGTTTCTTCACTCGTTCGGTGAGGCGCGACAGGAAGGTCGCTGCGACGCTCTCCTCGATGAGCAAGCGGCTCGACGAGGTGCAACGCTCGCCGTTCAGGCTGTAGATCATGAAG
>JBGPLJ010000236.1:0-5935 GCA_041486385.1 Steroidobacteraceae bacterium | reverse complement strand
CTTGCCCGGCGTCGTGACACCCTGCAGAAAGTATTCGGGAAACACCACGAGGCGCGCTGGCAGCTCCCAGTGATAGCCGACGCCAAAGTCGATCATCTGCAGTGCGCGGTCGAGGTTGCGCTTGATGCCGGTTTTGTCCTCGGCCACGGTCACATGCGGCTGCATGACGAGGGCCGTGTACTTGTCGATCTTCTTGCTCATGAATGTCTCCAGGATAAATTCGAACTGTCAGAAATCGGCGGCCTTGATCCCCATGTCGTCCAGCATGACGCGCGCGGTAATCGTCCCCATCGCCGAGATGCCGCCGCCCGGATGGCAATGCGGCCCCGTCATGTAGAGCTGCTTCACCGGCGAGCGATAGTGCGCGTAACCGGGGAAGGGCCGGAAGTAGCCGAGCTGCGCGGCGATGCGCTCGCCGCCATTGGTGGTGCCGTCGACGAAGCTCGGGTTGGCGGCCTCGAGCGTTTCGCGTGTCTCGACATACATGCCGAGGATGTTCTCGTCATTGATGTTGGGCGCGTACTGCTGCAGCTTCTTCAGCAGCGTATTGCGCGCGTAGCCCTGGCCAATCTCGGCCCAGGTTTCGCCGCTCGCAAGCCAGTTGGGCGCAAAGGTGTCGACGATCAGCGTGTGCTTGCCGGGAGGTGCTCGCGTCGGATCGAGGCGCGTCCAGCAGGCAGACCAGAGAAAAGGGTCCGTTGGCGCAATGCCCATCGATAGCTCGGCGTAGTAGCGGATCATCTGCTGCATCGAGTCGACGATGCGATGGAACGGGCAGGCGGTCATATCGTTGCCGTTCAAGTACTTCGGCGGCTCATGGAGCGCGAGGTGGATGCGGCAGAGACTTACCTTGCCGAAGGAGAATCGCCGAACCATCTGCGTGAAGTCGGGGGCGAGCTTGTCCTCGCCGACGAATTTCAGGAACGTCTGTTTGGGCTCGAGTGCGGATACCACAGCGCGGCGCGCCTCGACGACGCGCCCGTCCTCGAGGCGCACCCCTTTGGCCTGATTTCCCTCTACGATGAATCCCGCGATCGGGCAGCCAGTCATTACTTTGCCGCCGTGAGCCTCGACGTAGCGAGCCATTGCATTGGGCAGCTCCTGGCTGCCGCCTTCGGGAATCGCCTGGCCAAAGATATGGATCGCCGGAATCATGATGTAGAAGGACTGGCCGGCGCCTTCCTGCTCGGGAAGGATCTGCGGAGCGAGCGCCCAGTTCAGCATCACGGCCTTGACGAAGTCGTTCTCGAAATTCATCTCGACCCAGGCGCGGGCGGAGAGCGAGAATTCCTGCAGGCGGCGCAGACCGGCATGGCTCGTTTCGAGCGCCCGCGCCATCGTGGAAGGCGGGGCGGGCGGAGAGAAGAAAGCCTTGAGGAATCCGTCCTTCACCAGCGCAAAGTCGTCGTGGACCTTGCGGTAGCGGGCTGCATCTGCGCGCGAATAGCGCGCAATGCTGTCGCAGGTCTTGTCGATCGATCGATAGACGATGATTCCCGGCCCGCCCGACTTGTCGGGATGCCCAGTGATGTGATCATCCGGCGCGATGTACTTCAGACCGTAGTGCTCGAGTTCGGGCTGGATCGACTTGAAGTCGGAATTGCACTGGATCCAGACGTGCGAGGAGCCAAACATGTCGTGTTTGAAGCCGGGCAGCGTGACCTCGCGAGTCACCGCACCTCCGCCCACCCACGGATTGCGTTCGACCACGCACACCGACAGGCCTTCCCGCGCCAATGTCGCCGCACAGGCGAGGCCATTGACGCCGCCGCCCGCCACAACCACATCAAATGCCGTCATTCGACTCCTGCCATCAGCATCAAGACCTGTGTGTGCCGATCATCCTACGACGCCCGACCGACTGTCCCGCAACGGGATCCCACGTATCAACCGGCTTATCAACTGACTATTGCTAATCCGACCGTTGAGAAATCGTCATCCGCCTCGTGGCGATCGATAAACTAGGATTTTTCCGACCCGCGCGTATCGTGGCCTCTCTTTTTTTGAGCGAGCGAATCACATGCCTCATATTGCAGCAGACAACCTGACCGCGCTTGGCGCCGTGCTCTTTGGCCTCGCGTGGCTCGGCTTCTGGGCCGACCGGCATCCGATCGCACGCAAGGTCTCCGGCGTTCCCTGGGTACTCACTGCGGGTTTGCTGCTGTCCAACATCGGCGTCATTCCAATCGAGTCGCCCGCCTACGGCTTTGTCGGGCAGTATCTGCTGCCTCTCGGTATTCCGTTCCTGCTGTTCAAAGCCAATTTTCGCAGGATTTTTGCCGACGGCGGCTGGGTGCTGCCGGCCTTCGCCATTGCGAGCGTCGGCGTCTGCATAGGTGCGGTCACGGGCTTCTACCTGTTCGGTCTGGGTGCGGAAGGGGCGAAGATTGCGGGGACCTACGCCGGCGCGTTCATCGGCGGAGTCACCGATTTCGTTGCCATTTCACAGGCTGTCAACATGTCGCCGACGACGTTCAGCGTCTCTCTGAGCGCGAGCGCCCCGGCGGCGATCCTGGGACTCCTCGTGCTGGTCACGTTGCCTTCTCTGCCGATCGTGCGCCGTCATATTCCGTCCAGGATCATAGAGCGGGCGAACGAAGTCGAGAAGCTGAAGGTTGCCGAGGAATTCCCCCGCTTCCGGCTCAATCATATCGCCGCCGCAATTGCGATGAGCCTCGCCATCTGTGCGCTGGCCAATGTGATCTGCGAGCACTGGAACCTCGGCCAGTACAAGCTGTTCGTCATCACGCTCATTACCGTGATCCTGGCGAACGCAGCGCCCGCACAGTTCGCGAAGCTCGAAGGCGAATTCGCGCTCGGCATGCTCTGCATGTACACATTCTTTGCCATGATCGGTGCCGGCACGGATGCCGTCGCGTTCCTCAAGGCGGCGCCGGTACTCTTCGTCTACTGCTCGTTCATGCTTGCGGTGCAATTCGTCGTCGTGTTGATTGGCGGCAAGCTCTTCAAGCTGGATCTTGCCGACGTGCTCATGGGCTCGGCTGCGGCGATCGTCGGTGCCGCCGCCGCTGCCGGAATCGCCTCGGCGAAGGGCTGGAAGACGCTGATTACGCCGGCGATCACCGTCGGCATGTTCGGCAAAGTGATCGCGAATTTCATCGGCATCGCGATCGTCAAGCTTTTGAGCTAGTCGTTGCACCGGGGGGCGGGCGAAGTCGAGCCTAACGCCTGACATCGCGGCTGCTTAATTGCTGCAGGTCGAAGACTTCCTGCGCCGACACGACATTGAAGTCGCCCGGCAGGCTGTGCTTGAGCGCAGCCGCGGCCAGCGCGAACTCGACGGTTCGCTGCCGGCCGAAACCTTCGCACAAGCCGAACAACAGCCCGGCCGCAAAGGCATCGCCGCTGCCGATACGATCGACGATGGGGTTAAGGGAGGCCGGTCCGCCGATCGACATATCCGCGCGGTCCGCGAGATAACCGGTCAGCTCATTGTGTTCGGCGGTATGCACGAGGCGATGAGTAGCGGCTATGTAGCGCAGCTTCGGACAAGCGGCAAGCACCACTTCGGCTGCGCGGCGAAATCCTTCCGCCGGCTCCTCGGCGCCGAAATCGGCGCCAAATAGCAGCGCAGCGTCGCGCACACCGCCGAGCAGCAACTGCGCCTGCTCGGCGAGTCCCCGTAGTACACGGGGCGCATCCTTTTCACGGCCGCGCCACAAGGCCGGACGGAAGTTGCAATCGAATGAGACAGGAACGCCCAGCTCGGCGGCCATTGTCGCTGCGGCAAGCAATGCCTTTTCGGCTGATTGACCCAGGGCGGGAGTAATGCCGGTGACGTGCAGCCAGTCGGCGCCTGTGAGCACCGTACGCCAGTCATGAATTGCCGGGTCGGCACTCGCGAATGCCGAGTGGGCTCGGTCATAGACAACCAGCGCCGGTCGCAGCATCGCTCCCGGCCTCAGAAAATAGAGTCCCATGCGGCCAGGCGCGCGCCTGACAGCGGCCGTGTCGACTCCATGGCGCCGCAGTTCGCCGAGGCACGCATCTCCCAAAGCATTGTCAGGAAGCACCGTGACTGCTGCCGCGTCGAGTCCGAAGTGAGCGAGCGACACCGCGACGTTGGCCTCGGCGCCGCAAAAACTCGCCTCGAGGAGCGCCGAGCGCAGAAGCGGTTCCCTGGCGGGTGCCGCAAGCCGCATCAGCATTTCGCCAAAGCACACGACTCTCTTCATGGGCGGCTGATCGTGGGACTTGAGGCTGGCAACAAGTCAGTCACGCCATAGTCGCGCTCGGCACTCGCACCGCTTACCTTGCCCTCCTGAAGGTCACGGGCGAGAGCATTGCGATCGCGCGTGCGCGGGTCGCCGTATCCGCCACCGCCGGCAGCATCCATGGTGACGACGTCGCCCGGCTGCAGCCGCGTAAGGCCATAGGGGTTGCCCGGCTGGCCGTTAACCAGGAACTGCGCGCGCATGCCTGGTCTGCCGCCGAACAGTCCCACCGGCGGCAGCCGAAAGCGACCCGACTGCATCGCCAGGTTCACCGCGGACGGTGCCTGCGCATCGTTCGGCACGCTGAAAACTTCGCGCCGGCCCAGTGCGCCGCGCTGCTTGCCGGCGCCGCCGGAATCCGGCAGCAGCTCGCGCCGCTCGACGATCAAGGGGGCATCGCTCTCCAGGATCTCCACCGGCGTGTTGGCGCCGTTGGCGGGGAAGATGCAGCAGCCCTCGCCGTCGCGCATCGCGCCGGCGCCCATCCCGCCGCCACGGATCAGCACCGTGTGAAACGGCTGTCCGCCGCTGCGCTGACCGTAGAAGATCTGCATCGTGGCCGGTGTGCCGCCGCCGGCGGCCAGCACGCGCTCGGGCAGAGCGCCGGCCAGTGCGCGGTAGATGATCTCGGTGAGGAAGTGCCCGATCTGCATGCGCGCGGCCACCGCCGCCGGATGCCGGCAGTTGACGACCGTGCCTTCGGGCGCCACCAGGCGGATCGGGGCGGCAATGCCATCGTTGTTCGGGATCTCGGGATCGAAAATGCTTTTCACCGCCATGTGCACGTAGGCGTAGGTGAAGTTGTAGACAACGTTGCCGCCCCACTCGACCTGAGGCGAGGAGCCGGTGAGATCGACCGTGATATCGCTTCCGGCAATCGATACGGCGCAGGGAATGACGATCTCCGGCTCGCCCTCGTTCTGCTCGATCACGCCCTCTGCGCGGTAGGTGCCCGCGGGTACCCTGGCGATCGCGGCGCGGATGCTCTTCTCGCTGCGGCCGATGATCTCGTCGGCGAGATCATCGAGATCGTCGAGTTCGTACTCGCCCAGCATGCGCACGATCTGCTCGGCGCAAACGTGGTTGGCGGCGATCTGCGAACGGATGTCGCCGTTGACCTGGTCGGGCGTGCGCACGTTGGCGCGGATCATGGCGAGCAGGCCCTCGTTGAGCTTGCCGGCGTCATAGAGCTTCGCGAGCGGAATGAACAAGCCCTCTTCGAACACCTCGCGGTTGTCCGAGGCCACGCGTCCGCCGATGTCGGAGTGGTGCAGGATGCAGGCGGTGAATGCAACCAGCCGCCCCTTGTGGAAAATCGGGCTCATGACGCACACGTCGTTCAAGTGCCCGGCGAGCGCCCATGGATCGTTGGTGATGTAGACATCGCCGGGCGCGAAGGCTCCAGGCGGCAGGCCCTGCACCAGCTTCTTGATGCCCAGGGCCATCGCACCGGACTGGCCGGGTGTGGCGAGCGTGCCCTGCGCCAGCTCACGGCCGCGCGAGTCGGTGAACATGCAGGTGTAGTCGTGTGCATCGCGCAGCAGGCTCGAGAAGGCCGTACGCGCGACGGCCGCGTCGGACTCGTCGACGATCGAGATCAGCCGTCGCCACAGGATCTCGAGGGTGATCGGGTCGAATTTTCGTGCCATCGGCGCCTCGCTCATTGCCTGAGATCGATCCACAGGAAACCGAATTCGTCG
>JBGPLJ010000235.1:0-5938 GCA_041486385.1 Steroidobacteraceae bacterium | reverse complement strand
CCAGGCATCGTCGAGTCCCCGCGCCGTCGGCACGCCAACGGCCCCACTGCGGCGTTTTCTCATGAGCGCCGAGGAACGGCTCCCCGCCGAACGCCCCAATACCCCCGGATCCTGACACCGGCACCGGCCGGGGGATTTAGGGAGTGCCGGGCTTGAAAGTGTCGCAGCGGGTCATGTCGCCGCTGGAGAAGCCCTGTTCGAACCAGTGGGCGCGCTGTTCGGCGGTGCCGTGGGTGAAGGATTCGGGGACGACGCGGCCTTGCGTCTGCATCTGCAGGCGATCGTCGCCGACGGCCTGTGCGGCGCCGATCGCCTCTTCGAGGTCACCCTGTTCGAGCACGTGCTTTTCCTGCTGCGTGCGATTGCCCCACACGCCGGCGTAGCAGTCGGCCTGCAGTTCCATGCGCACGGACAGGCGATTGGCTTCCTCTTCACTGGCCGACACTTCTGCAGCATGCACTTTGTCCGAAAGCCCAAGAAGATTCTGCACGTGATGACCGACCTCGTGCGCGATGACGTAGGCCTGCGCAAAGTCGCCGGGGGCGCCGAAGCGCTCCTTCAATTCCTGATAGAAACTCAGGTCGATATAGAGCTTGTGATCGGCCGGACAGTAGAACGGGCCCATCTGCGCGGACGCATTGCCGCAGCCTGACTGCACCGCTTCGGTGAAGAGAACGAGCGTCGGTGGCGGGTAGGTCCGATGCAGGTCCTTCTGAAAGATCTCGCCCCAGATGTCTTCGGTATCGGCCAGCACGACGCGCACGAACTGCGTGAGCTCGTGTTCCGCCGCGGTTTCCTGGTAAGGCTCCGAGCTCGCCGTGCTCGAGTCGCTCGATTGACCGCCGATACTCTGCAGCAGCGCCGTCGGATCCTGTCCGGTCAGCACGGAGACGAGCAGAACGACAACGACCCCTATTCCCCCAAGCCCTGCGATCCCGCCGCCGGAAATGCGGCGGCCGCGCTGATCCTCAACGTTGTCGCTCTCTCGCCGCCCGCGCCATTCCATCGCGACCCTCGTCAGGTCGCCTTCATGCCGAGCGCCGCCATGATCGCCTTCGCCTTCTCTGCAACCGCTCTGGCCTTGTCGGCCGCGGTCTCAACGTCACCCGAAGCTTGCGCTGTCGTCGCTTCAGCCAGCGTCTGCTTGGCGCCGTCGAAATCGGTCTTGGCCTGCGCGTATGCCGCCGGTGGGTTGTGCGCCTTGCCGAGCTTCGTGAGCTTCGCGCCGATCGCATCGAGTTGTGCCGGCAAGTCCGCAGACAGCTTCGTCCATTCGATGGCGGCTTTGTGCAGCGCTACGTTCTTCTTCTCGTTGGCGGTGGTCGCGAGATCCGGGAGCTTGCCGCCCGCGTTGCGTGCCTGCACCAGCGCAGCCTCAAAGTCGCCTTTGTCGAAGCTCGCCTTCGCAGCAGCCAGCTCGTCTTGCACCACCTTGAAATCGTCGGGCGCGTACTTCGACGCCGTCTTGCCGACTGAGTCGAGCGTAGCCTGAACTTTGTCGAGGGTTTCCTGAGCCGGGCCCTTGTAGTCGGCGCACGCAGCGAAAGCGAGCGCGAACGCAAGCAAGCCGATTCCGGACAAGCGTGTGATCGATATCAAAAACTGCCGCATCATTTCTTGTTCTCCTCCAGTTGATGCCGCCGGAAAGACTACTCCCGAACGCCCCCCCAGGAAAGGAGCATCAAAGAAGCGTTAGTCGAGGACGCGCGCCTTGAGGTCGTAGGCGTCGCTTCCGGTCACCCGGACGTCGGCGAACTCGCCAACGGCAACGCCGGGGGCCACGGGGAAGCGCACCAGGCCGTCGATTTCAGGCGCATCCGCGCTGCTACGCGCAATAGCTTCACCGCCATCGATGCGATCGACGAGTACCCGGAGGTTCCGGCCGACTTTGGCGGCGAGTTTGGCCGCGCTGATGCGGGCCGCCAGCTTCATGAAACGCCGGTGCCTGTCCTCCTTGACGTCCTCCGGAACAGGATCGGGCAGTACATTGGCTGCGGCACCCTCGACCGGCGAGTACTTGAAGCAACCGACCCGATCGAGCTGCGCTTCCTCGAGCCAGGACAGCAGCGTCGTGAAATCCTGTTCGGTCTCCCCGGGAAACCCAACGATAAAGGTGCTGCGCACCGCGATATCCGGATTGATCGCACGCCAGGCGCGCAACCGCACCAGCGTGTCTTCCGCATGTGCGGGACGCCTCATGAGCTTCAGGATGCGGGGGCTCCCGTGCTGAAAGGGCACGTCGAGATAGGGCAGCAGGCCCCGATCCGACATCAGCGGAATCAGGTTGTCGACGTGCGGATAGGGATAGACGTAGTGCAGGCGCACCCAGACCCCGAGTCCCGCGAGCGCCTGCGCCAGTTCCTGCATGCGCGTGCGCACCGGACGGCCTTCCCAGAAATCGAGCCGGTATTTCAGATCGACGCCGTACGCGCTCGTGTCCTGCGCGATGACGAGAATTTCCTTCACCCCTGCACGCACCAGCCGCTCGGCCTCGCCGAGGACGTTGCCGATCGGGCGGCTCGCCAGGCCTCCACGCATGGAAGGAATGATGCAGAAGCTGCAATGATGATCGCAGCCTTCGGAAATCTTGAGATAGGCATAGTGACGCGGCGTGAGCCGGATTCCCTGCGGCGGCACGAGATCGATGAACGGATCGTGCCGCGGCGGCAGGTGCTCATGCACCGCGGACACCACTTCGTCGTAGGCCTGCGGGCCGGTGACGCGCAGCACGCTCGGGTGACGCTCGGTGATCTTCTCGGGTCTTGCGCCGAGGCACCCTGTGACGATCACGCGGCCGTTGCGCGCGACGGCTTCGCCGATCGCCTCGAGCGATTCGTGCACGGCCTCATCGATGAAGCCGCATGTGTTCACGACCACGAGATCGGCTGCCTCATAGCTGCCGCTGACTTCGTAACCTTCCGAGCGCAGCTGCGTCAGGATGCGCTCGGAGTCTACGAGCGCCTTCGGGCAGCCGAGACTCACGAAACCGATTTTCGGCGCCCGGCGGCTCATGTTCTGGCGAGGAAGCGATCGCAGGTCTGGCGCGCGGAATCCTGCGCAGCCACCGGCGCGCAGATTTCACTCAGGCGGCCGCGCAACGCCACGACTATTGCCGTGTGCGTGCCGGACTTGTTCCATACGCGCACCGCTTTGTCGATCCGCTCGAGGCGAATGCGTGAACGCAGGTAGATGGCGTCCTTTTCCTTGCCGAGCTCGTCGAGCACTGCAAAGCCGACGCGCTGGATGCGATTGCCGTCGTTGGGCGCCATCTCGATGAGACCGAGCAGATAGTTCGTGCCCCATTGAAACCGGGTCGCGGGCCCCTCCGATTCGTTGTAGGCGCGCTCGAGCCAATACAACGCAACGTCCTTGTGGCCGGCCTTCTGCGCGAGATCCGCGATGTCTTCCATGAAGTAGAACGGTGATTTGGAGCGCGCCAGTTCGCGCGTGAGCAGATCGTTCGCTTCCACATCGAGGCCCGCCTCGTCGAACATATTGGCGACGACGTTGATGACCGACTGCCGCTCGTAGACATCAGTCGTCACGCGGTCACCCCAGGCGGCACGTTCGCGCGCCAGGGCGAGCACGTCCGCCGGCAGCGGTCCCTTGCCCGCGTCGAGTCTAGCGAGCGCAACGCGCGCGTAGCCGGTGCCCACGCGATCGGCCTTCGAGACGGACTCATCGCTGGCGATGGCCGTGAGCACGCTTTGCCATTTGGCCTCGAGCGCCCCGCGTTCCGCGGAATTCGGCTGTGTAGCGACCTTCACGAGGTCATCCGCCGCGTAAAGAATGTAATCGAGATTCGCCGGGCGCAGGGCGGGCCGATCGAGGAGATCGTTCAATGTTGCAAGGAGATCGCCCGCATCGAACGTGATCTTCGGCTTGCCTTCGGTCTGCGCCACGAGCGTCGCGAGTGAGAGCTTCAATCGAATGCAGTCGGACAGCGCACTCGCCGGACAAGCGGGCAGCAGTTGCTGCACGAACATCTGCCGATCGTCGTCGCTGACGATGCGCTGCTCGCCGACTTCCCAGGCGTAGTAGGCGAGCAGCTTCCAGTCGTTGGCCGTGAGCCTGGCCGGGTCGCGCTTGGCCGCCGCCACAATTTCGCTCACCGGCCGCAGATCGTGCAGCGCCGAATCGAGCACGGAGTCGTAGAGCCCGATGTCGACATCGCCCGGCAGACGCATGATCTCCGTGCCGTCCGGCCGGAAGAGAATCATCGTGGGATAGCCGACGACGCCGAATTGCTCGCCGTACTTCTGCGCGCTGGGAAGGTCGCCGTCGAGATAGACCGGCACCATGAGGCGCGTGCGTTCGATGAACTCGCGGCGCTTGAAGATCGTGGCCTTGACCTGCTGACACGGCGGACACCAGACCGCGCCCCAGTAGACAAAGATGGGTTTGTTCTCGGCCTTGGCGTGCGCAAACGCCGCAGGGACATCGCCCTGGAACCAGGCGATGCCGTCATCTTGTGCGACGGCTGCCGCCGCGGGCGTCTGGTTCGCGACCGTTGTCGAGGAACCGGTGGAACACGCGAGCGCGAAGGCCGCGAGCGCGAGTGCGCAGAATCGGAGCATGCAAAGCCCTGGCTGAACCGTTAGGGGGGCGCAATCCTAGCGGTTCTGGCCTGATTCTGCCCGCTCGCGCCGCAGCGCGATCCGGGCCAAACCGCCAGCCTCGCTGCGCCCCGGCGTTGCGGATTTTTAAAAGTCGCGGGCTATGCTAGCTTTCCCGTCCAGTCAGCGGCCGATCTGCCGGTCCGCGTCACTTTCCGAGGGGTTTAACACCATGTCGAAGTCATTCCGGGCGCTGCTCGCGATCGCAGCCTGCGCCACCCTGATCGCAAGCGTCGTCGTCGCCAATCCGCTCGATGAAAAGCTCGGCAAGGGCGGATCGGATGTCCAGGGCGCAGCGGGCACCAACGGTTCGCAGGGCGCGGCGAGCGCGCTGCAGAAATGCGACAAGCCGCTGGCGACCATTGCCGTCGCCGAACCTCAGGACTACGTGATGTCGTCCCTGAATCAATACGGACTGCAGTCACCCTCGGGATTGATTCGCCTGATGATCCAGCAGTCGAACTGCTTTCTCGTCGTCGAGCGCGGCCTCGGGATGCAGAACGTGATGCAGGAGCGCCAGCTCGCGCAGTCGGGGCAGTTGAAGCAAAGCTCGAACATGGGCGGCGGCCAGATGGTCACCGCGGATTTCGTGCTGACGCCGTCGGTCGTGTTCTCGGAGAGCAACGCGGGCGGCATCGGCGGCGCACTCGGCGGCCTGCTCGGTGGCAGAAACCGGGTGCTCGGCGGAATCGTGGGCGGCCTCAAGTTCAAGGAAGCGCAGACGAGCATGCTGCTCGCGGACACGCGTTCCGGTTTGCAGGTGGCGGCCGCTGAAGGCAGCACCAAGAAGGCGGATCTCAACCTCGGCGCGTTCCTCGGTGGCGGCGGCGCGGCCGGCGGCGTCGGCGGCTACGGCAATACCAACGAAGGCAAGATCATCGCCGCGGCGCTGATGGACAACTACAACAACATCGTCAACGCGGTGCGCGGCGATCCGGCGCTCGCGCGTGGCGTGGGCTCGCTGCATGAAGAAGCCGGCAAGGTCACCAAGGCGGGCGCCGTGTACAACGAAGGCGATGTGCTCTCGCCGAAGATCACCGGCGTGAAACTCATGGCCGCGCCCGCCGACGGCGGCAAAGTGCTCGCGACGCTGCAGCGTGGCGCGGAACTCATCTTCCTCGGCGACGAAAAGGGCGGCTACCTCAAGGTGCAGGGCCCGGATGCGGAGGGCTGGGTGAAAAAGATTCTGGTGAACAAGGCACAGTAGCGCCGAACGACTGTGGAGCAATGATCGGATGAAGGGCAGGCGCGGGCCTGCCCTTCGCATTTGGGACGCCAGTCATGCCGCACGGATTGATCTGCTGGAAATGCGGCGCTTCGCT
>JBGPLJ010000234.1:0-5953 GCA_041486385.1 Steroidobacteraceae bacterium | reverse complement strand
CACGAGTCTCCCTAGTTCTACGCGGGTCCACCAAGTCGGCGCGCGAGTCGGCCCCCGATTGCTACTGGTGTGCTTCGACCTGGATGCGCAGGGTGACGTCTTCGCCGAGAATTGCAGGTGGGTAGGTGCCGATTCCCCAGTCGGTGCGCTTGATGACAGCGTGCGCGCCGGCGCCACAGGCCGGGACCTTCATGAAGGGGTGGTTCTTGCAGACCAGCGAATCGACGGTGAGCGTCACTGGTTTCGTCACGCCGTGCATCGTCAGGTCGCCGGTGACGGCAACCACCTTGTCGCCTTTGAACTTGAATGCGCTCGACTTGAAGGTGATCGTCGGAAATTTGGCGGCGTCGAAAAATTCGGGTGTCTTCAGGTGGGTGTTCAACTTGTCGACACCGGTCGAGATGGAATCAACATCGATTGTCACGTCGACGGATCCTGTCTTCTTGGCGGTGTCGAGTGTGACTGTACCGCTCGACTTGTCGAAGCGTCCGCGGAATGTCGAGAACCCCATGTGGTTGATCTCGAAGCTCGGAAATGTGTGGTTGGGGTCGATCGTGTAGGTGTCCGCCGCGTTGGCCGACAAGCCCGCGACAGCCAATAGACATGCGCCTGTGAGGGGAATCAGTCTTTTCATCATGAACTCCTGCTGGATGATCGCCGGTACTTGGGCAAGGGGGTCGGGACGGTAGCAGGGCATCCAGACGAATCACAGCGCAAAGAGTTCCACTGACGCACTGCATCAACGTCTGTAAGTCTCGTTCAGTTGTCGGGCGCAAGGCCGATAAGTGATGCGAGAGGAAAAATGGCAGTCATCCTGAGCGGCGCAATCGCCCTTGCTCTCCTGGTCACAGCGGTCTTCGTGTTCGCCCGCCGGGAAAGCCGCCGCCTGCGCGATGCGTTGCTGCGGGCCGAATCCGCTGATGCCGAGCGCCGCCAGACGCTGGATCGCCTGAGATTGGCAACCCAATGCGCGGGTATCTCGGTGTGGGAGTGGGATCTGCGCGCCGATACGGTGCGTGCTGCCGAAGGTAGCCAGATGCATGAGCGTCTAGCCAGCAAGGAAGGCGTAAGCGGCGGTGACTACCTGCGCAAGTTCGTGCACGCCGATGATCACGCCGAATTTGCCGCGACCTTTCGCCATACGATACTCGGCCAGAGCGCTAGTGATCTGGCGAGCTGCCGTTACCGCAGTCCACGCGCCGACGGATCCATCCGCTATATCCAATTTCATGCGCGGCTGATGCGCGATGCCGGCGGCGCACCTGCGTATTTTCTGGGCGTCGATTCCGATGTCACACGAGAAGTGGCAGCGACGATCGAACTCGAACGGCAGGCGACCCAGTTGCGCGATGCGGAGCGCCGTCTCGAGCACGCATCGCTCTTGAGTCAGGCAGGTCATTGGGAGGCAGATCTTGCCTCGGGCAGGACCTGGTTTTCGTCCGCCTTTCAGACGCTGCTCGGCTACACCGGCTCCGAGCTCGAGCGCCTCGGCGAAGAACCCAGTGAAGCCATCCATCCCGACGATCGCGCGGTCTATCACGAAACTTTCGAGCGACATCTCGCGAGCGGCGCAGCCGTCGATGTCGCGCTCCGCGTATGTAATTCCAGCGGCGAGTACCGTTGGATGCGACTGAGGGGCAGCGTTGTGCGCGGTGCGGATTCGGCGCCGGTGCGGGCGGCGGGCTCGGTGCACGACATCCACCGCCAGAAGCTCGACGAAGATGCCGCGCGCGCGGCTCTCGTGAGCGCTCGCGAGACGGCCGAGGCGGCGAGCCGGGCGAAGAGCAGCTTTCTCGCGACGATGAGTCACGAGATTCGTACGCCGATGAACGGCATCATCGGGATGACGGACCTCCTGCTCACGACGAGTCTCGATCACACGCAGCGCGACTACGGCGAAACGATTCGCACCAGCGCCGAATCGCTCCTGACCGTCATCAACGATATTCTCGACTTCGCCAAGATCGAGGCCGGCAAACTCGATTTCGAGTCCATCGATATGGACTTGCGCGGCTGTGTCGAGGACGTTAGCACTTTGCTGGCGCTGCAGGCCGCCGCGAAGAATCTCGAGCTCGTGATCGACATCGACGCCGAGGTGCCGTCCTGGGTGCGCGGCGATCCGCAGCGAATTCGGCAATGCCTTGTGAATCTGGTTGGCAATGCCATCAAGTTCACGGCGCAGGGCGAAATAGCCGTCGAGTTGCGTCGTGAGCTTCTTGACGATGGCCGCGCCGGCGTTCGTTTTCGAGTTCGCGATACAGGCATCGGACTCGCGCCGGACGCAATCGGCGTGCTGTTTCAACCCTTCGTGCAGGCGGACTCGTCGACGACGCGCAAATTCGGCGGAACGGGTCTTGGGCTTTCGATCGTGCGTCGGCTGATTGAACTGATGGGCGGCAAGGTTGGCGTTGACAGTGAGCTCGACAAGGGCTCGACGTTCTGGTTCGTGTTGCCGCTCGTGGCCGTTGCGGCGGGTGCCGTTCGAGCGCGTCCGGTGGCTGTGACTGCCGGACGGCGTGCGCTTGTCGTCGATGACAACGCCAGCAACCGGCGTGTGCTCGCCGAACAGCTCGCGGGATTCGGCTGCGAAGTCACGCAGGCGTCGAGCGGCGCGGCGGCACTGGCCGAAATGAAGCGCTCACTCGAGGCCGGGCGGCCATTTGATGTAGTGCTGATGGACTACCAGATGCCCGGCATGGATGGCGCGGAACTCGGCCGGCGCATCAATGCAGACGGCCGCATGGGGGCGGCGCGGCTGGTGCTCCTCACTTCGATTGATCGCGTCGGCGATCAACGTCAATTCAGTGATATTGGTTTCGCGGCATACCTGACCAAGCCGGTTCGGACCCGCGAACTCGAGGCGTGCGTTGTGCGTGTGCTGGCCTATGAGTCGAGTGAATGGCACCTGCGCAGCCAGCCGATCGTGACACGCGGCGTTATGGGTGTGCCCTCGATCGACGCCGAATTCGAGGGCAAGGTCCTCGTCGTGGAGGACAATGCCGTCAACCAGAAAGTCGCGGCGAAGATTCTGGAACGCCTCGGCTGCCCACCGCAGATCGCTGCACAGGGAATCGAAGCAATCGCAGCCTGCGAGCGCGAACGCTTCGACTTGATTCTCATGGACATGCAGATGCCGGTCATGGATGGATTGGAGGCCACCCGCAAGATTCGCGAGCTTGAGGGCCCGCATCGGCGGACACCAATCGTCGCGCTGACAGCCAACGTGGTTTCGGGTCAGCTCGAGCTTTGCCTCGCGGCGGGGATGGACGACTATCTGGCGAAACCACTCGAGCTTCCGCGATTGCGCGAGGTCCTGGCTCGATACCTGCGCCCCAGAACGGCTCCCGCCGGCGCCAGCGCTGCGCTCGGCAGCTAAAGGCATCAAGGTCTGCTGACGACACGCCGCTCCGAGCACCTATACTGCCGAGCCGGTAGGGTCACGCCAAGGGTGGGTCGTCGTGAAGCTGATGTCCTCCAGCCGATTGGCAGCATCCGCCGCCGCAGCGGCGCTCGCACTGACCGCAGCCTGCGCGCAGCTAGCGGTTACGCCCAAGGCGCCGACGGCTTCCACGAGCCTCGCCGAAATTCTTAAAGCCTCGCAGGCGACCGAATGGCACCAGCCCGATCCGGCAAACATCCTGTATCTCGATCTTCCCGCAGGGCGAGTCGTCATTGAGCTTGCTCAGCTCTTTGCGCCATTGCATGCCGTAAATATCCAGGCATTGGTGCGCGCGGGTTACTTCGACGGGCTGACGATCAATCGGGTGCAAGACAATTACGTCACGCAGTGGGGCGACGCGGATAGCGCCCGTCCGCTTGGCTCCGTCGCGCGAACGCTCGCCCCTGAATTCACGCGTTCGCCGGCTAACCAGCTGCCATTTACGGTGCTGACGGACGGCGACGTGTACGCGCCCGAGGTCGGATTCGTCGGAGATTTTCCGGCGGCTCGGGATCCCAAAACCAACACGGCCTGGCTCGTGCACTGCTATGGAATGGTCGGCGCGGGGCGCGACAACGATGTCGCTACCGGCAACGGTTCCGAGCTCTATGCCGTCAACGGCAGCCCGACCCGGCACATCGATCGCAATGCCGCGCTTGTCGGCCGCGTCCTGAAGGGCATGGATCTTCTTTCGAGTCTGCCGCGCGGCACCGGCGAGGGCCTTGGCATGTACGAAAGGCCGGAGCAACGCGTGCCCATCACTCGCGTACGCCTCGCGGCCGACGTGCCGGAGAGCGAACGCGTGCGCCTCGAAGTGCTGCGCACCGAGTCGCGGTCGTTCCAGGCCGTCCTCGAGTGGCGCCGCCATCGGCACGACGACTGGTACAAGGTGTCGGCGGGCCACGTCGACGTCTGCAATGTTCCGATTCCCGTCCGCCTCATCGGACAGTAAGATTAGGAGACGGCTGGGGTGAGGTGTTTTCGGCAGCGTGAAAAACAGGACGTTTTTCTCGCAGCCCCCAGGGACGGGTTTACGGCGGTGACGAAAACACCTCACCCCGGGCGGCTACGCAATTAAATAACCAGGGGACACGGAGATTCCATGCAATACGCTCGACTCGGTGATACAGGACTCGTCGTCTCGCGGCTCGCCTTCGGGAGCATGACCTTTGGAACAGTGACGCAAGGGCCGTTTGCGTCCGTCACTAAAGTCGATCAGGCCGGCGCCAACGATCTCGTCGCGCGCGCCATCGACGGCGGCATCAACTATTTCAATTCGGCGGATGTGTATGCCGGCGGCGAGTCCGAAGTCATCCTCGGCAAGGCGCTCGGCGCGCGCCGCAAAGAGGTCGCGATTGCAACGAAGGTCGGCAATCGCATGGGCACGGGGCTCATCGAGACGGGGCTTTCGCGGCGGCACATTCTCACGGCTGCCCACGGCAGCCTGACGCGGCTCGGCACCGACTACCTCGACGTCTATCTCGTGCACAAGGTCGACGTATTCACGCCGATCGAGGAAACGATCGAAGCGCTCGAGGACCTCGTGCGTCAGGGCAAGGTTCGCTACATCGGATTTTCCAACTGGCCGGCGTGGATGGCGGCGAAAGCGGTCGGCATCCAGCGCGCGCGCGGCTGGAGCCAGTTTCGCGCGGCGGAGATGTATTACTCGCTGGTTGGGCGCGATCTCGAGCACGATGTCGTGCCGTTTGTCGCGGACGCTGGCATCGGTCTCATGGTGTGGAGTCCGCTCGCCGGCGGTTTCCTGAGCGGCAAGTACACGCGGGCCAATCCCAAGGGCGGCGCCGGTTCGCGCCTGGCGGGTTTCGATTTTCTGCCCTACGACCGCGAGCGGGGTTACACGCTCGTCGAGCTTCTCGGGACGATCGGCAAGAAGCACCGCGCGACGCCCGCGCAGGTTTCGCTTGCCTGGCTCCTGACGCGCCCGACCGTGGCAACGCTGCTGGTCGGCGCCTCGAGCGTCAAGCAGCTCGACGACAACATGGGTGCAACGGAGATCAAGCTCGACAGCGATGACTTGAAGGAGCTCGACGCTGCGACGCGGCCGACTGTGATGTATCCGAACTGGTTTACCGACCGCGTCGGGGACATCAAGGTGTTTCAGGCCCTCGGTATTCCGCAGGAAAATCCCATCGTGCGGTAGAGGTGATCGCCGAATTTCTCGCTACCGGGAAGGCTGATGTGGTGCGCTACTCGCGAATGATGGACCTTGGCACGCCGGCGCCGGAATTTTCCCTGCCTGACGCCTACGGTCGACCGCACTCGCTCAAGGACTCCGCGGGTTCGAAGGCCATATTGGTCGCTTTTATCTGCAATCACTGTCCCTACGTGAAGCACATGCTCGATGGCTTCGTGAAGTTCGCGCGTGAGTATCAGCCGCGGGGCCTTGCCGTCTTCGCGATCTCATCGAATGACATTACCGCGCATCCCGAGGATGCGCCGGACAAGATGGGCGATCTGGCACGCGCGCGCGGCTTCACTTTTCCGTATCTTTTT
>JBGPLJ010000233.1:0-5959 GCA_041486385.1 Steroidobacteraceae bacterium | reverse complement strand
TGCGCGCTGGTCCTCGGGTCCGCCGTGACCGCGGGACTTGCGGGTTGCGCGCGCGATCTGGATTCGAGCCTGCCTGGCACCGTCGAACGCGACCGTATCGAGCTCATCGCCGAGTCCTCCGAGCCCATCATCGAACGCGCGGTCCGGGAGGGCGACAAAGTTGCGGCCGGTGCCGTCATCCTCCGGCTCGATCCGAGCGTCGCCACCACCCAGCTCGATCAGGCCCGTGCCGAAGCCCGCGCGGCGAGCGCGCGCCTTCTGGAACTCACGCGTGGCGCGCGTTCCGAAGACGTCGAGCAGGCGCGCGCGCAGCTCGAGCGTGCGCAGGCTGAAGTCGACGGGGCGCGCCGTGAACTCGCTCGCCGCAAAGCACTGGTGCAGCGAAACCTCGTGAGCGCGACCGAAGTCGACGCGGAGCAAACGGCTGTCGACAGCGCAGAAGCGACCCGCAAGCAGGCGGCTGCGGCACTCCTCGAGCTTGAGCGTGGCACTCGATCCGAGCAGATCGAGCAGGCACGTGCGGCGTCGAGTCAGGCGGAAGCACGTGTGGCGGAACTCGAGGTTTCGCTGACGCGTCTCACCGCGCGCGCGCCGGAGGCCGCCATCGTCGACGCGTTGCCGTACCGGCTCGGCGAGCGGCCGCCGAAAAGCGCGTCGGTCGCGGTACTGCTCGCCGATCGCATGCCCTACGTGCGCATCTACGTGCCCGAGCCGCTGCGCGCGCGGGTGGCTGCGGGGACGCGCGCTGAGATCGCGGTCGACGGCGTCCAGGGCAAGCTCAATGGCTCCGTGCGCTACATCTCTTCGGAAGCCGCATACACGCCGTATTACTCGCTGACGGCGCGCGATCGCGCGCACCTCAGTTTCCTGACGGAGGTTTCACTGACCGATCCCGCCGCGCGCGACTTGCCGAGCGGTGTGCCCGTGGTCGTGCGACTCGAGGTCGGCGGAGCGCGCGCAGCTCCGCGCAACTGATGACCGCCGATATCGCGATCCGCGCGCACGGTCTCGCCAAGCGTTTTGGCACGCAGTTCGCCGTCAACGGCATCGACCTCGAGATTCCGCGCGCGCACATCTACGGTTTTCTTGGGCCGAACGGTTCGGGGAAGTCCACGACCATCCGCATGCTTTGCGGTCTGCTTCGGCCCACCTCCGGCACCGTAAACGTGCTCGGCAACGAGGTCCCGCGCGATGCGGAGATCGTGCGTCGCAAGCTCGGCTATATGACTCAGCGCTTCTCGCTCTGGGACGATCTCACGGTGCGTGAGAATCTCGAGTTCATGGCGAAGGTATTCGGGCTCGCGCGCCCGGCGGCGCGCGAGCGGATCGCGTTGCGCATGCGCGAATACGATCTTGGAGCGCTCATGCCGCAGCGCGCGGGCACGCTGAGCGGCGGCCAGAAGCAGCGTCTCGCGCTCGCGGCAGCGACGCTCCATGAGCCGGATCTGCTGCTGCTCGACGAACCCACGAGCGCCGTCGATCCGCAGAGCCGGCGCGATTTCTGGGAATCGCTGTTTGTCATCGTTGCGCGCGGCACGACGATTCTCGTGTCGACTCACTACATGGACGAAGCCGAGCGCTGCCATCGCCTCGCCATTCTCGACCTCGGCAACATCGTCGCCGAAGGCACGCCGCAGCAGCTGATGACCGAAATCGACGCGAATGTCATCGAAATCATGTCGGAGGATACGGTAGCCGCGCGCAACGCAATCACCGGCGTTGCCGGCCTTGAGAGTGCGGCGCAGCTCGGCACGCGCCTGCGCGTCATGATGCAAAAGTCAGTGGTCTCCCCGCAGGCGGTTTTGGCTGCGAGGCTCAAGGATGCGGGTGTCACTGCGCAACTGAATGCAACGACCGCGAGTCTCGAGGACGTGTTCGTGGCGGCGACGCGCTTGCGCCGCGCGGCGGCGCACACGGCGGGGACGGCTGCATGATTTCCGTCGCGCGCATCGCAGCGGTGGCTCACAAGGAATTTCTGCAACTGGCGCGGGATCGGGTGACCTTCGGGCTCATCATCGGCGTGCCGCTCCTCCTCATCACGCTTTTTGGCTACGCGATCAATTTCGATGTGCGGCATCTCAGGGCGGCAGTGCTCGATGAGGCGCGCTCCTCGGCGTCGCGCGAATTCATCGCGGAGCTCGAGGCCTCGCAGGTGCTCGACGTCACCCAGCACGTGCAGTCGAGCCGCGAAATCGACGCGATGATGCGCGATTCGACCGTGGTCTTCGCCGTCGCGATTCCAGCCGATTTCGAGCGCCGCCTCATCGATGGCCAGTTCGGTGGCAATAGGCCCGCGGCACAGATTCTGGTCGACGGCAGCCAGCCCTCGCTCGAGAATGTCGCGAACGCATTGAAACAACTGCCGGTGTTTCAGCGCCACGGCCAGCTCCTGCTTGCGCCCCAGAGATTCGAAGTGCGTGTGCTGTACAACCCGGAACGCCGTACGGCCGTGCAGATCGTCCCCGCGCTCGTCGGCATGATTTTGCACATGACGATGGTGGTGTTCACGGCGGGTGCGATCGTGCGCGAGTGCGAGCGCGGGAATCTCGAGCTCCTGATCACAACGCCCGTGAGTCCGGCGGAGCTCATGGCCGGGAAGCTCATACCCTACATTCTCATCGGGCTCATTCAGACCACGGTGATTGTGGCAGTCGGCAACGCCTTGTTCGACGTGCCGATCAACGGCCGGCTGATCGATCTCTATCTCGCGGCCTTGATCTACATCGCGGCGACCTTGACGCTCGGTCTCGTGATCTCCACGGTTGCGCAGACCCAGTTCCAGGCCTTTCAAATGGCCTTCGTCACGATGCTGCCCTCGGTGCTGCTCTCGGGCTTCATGTTTCCGTTCGATGGCATGCCGCGCGGGGCGCGCTTAATCGCCCAGGCGCTGCCGCTCACCCATTTCAATGTCATGGTGCGCGGCATCGTGCTGCGCGGCGCGGCGCTCACGGATTTGAGCCCGCAGATCTGGAAACTGACGATCTTCTTCGTGATCGCGCTCGGTGCCGCGCGCCTGCGCTTTCGAAAACGCCTCGACTAGAGCGCGTCTCGCGCAACCCCATCCTGCATATCTAATAGCCGCGATCGATATCCACAACTGACAGCATTGGCTCGCCCGCGACGTAACGGCGCAGGTTTTCACGCACGACAGCCACGCGGATTTCGTCGGCCATCGGCGTGTACGCTGAAGTGTGTGGCGTGATGATCACATTCTGCATGACCCAGAGGGGGCTCTCCGAGGGCAGGGGTTCCGGATCCGTTACATCCAGCCCGGCGCCGGCGATCCGGTGATCCTTGAGGGCGGCCACGAGGTCGGCCGTGACGGTGCTGCGGCCGCGGCCAACGCTGATGAAGTACGCGGATGGCTTCATCGTCGCGAAGAACGCGGCATTGAAGATGCCGGTGGTCGCAGGCGTGAGCGGCAGGCAGTTGACGATGAAGTCCGCCTGCTTGCTGAGTGTCGGCAGTTCGTTCGGGAGTCCGACGTAACTCACGTAGTCGGGCCCTTCGTGGCCGCTGGCACGCGTCGCGATGATGCGCATGCCGAATGCATGCGCGCGTTTGGCGACTTCCGTGCCGATGCCCCCGAGTCCGACGACGAGCAAGGTCTTGCCTTCCAGGTCTTCAAGCTTCAGGCCGTTGTCCTCGGGTGCTTGCCACTGGGCGTGCTGCTGGGCCGCGAGGAATACGTTGAGTTTGCGACTTAGCACCAGCATCAGGCCCAGGACATGTTCCGCCATGCTGCCGGCGGCGACACGCTGCATGTTGGTGATGAGCGGGCGGCGCTCCTTGATCAGCGGCTGCTGCACGCAGCGCTCGACGCCCGCGGCGAGCAATTGGATCCACTGAAGTTTCCTGGCCTGTGCAACGATGTCGGGAGAACAGACGCCGATCGACGCGTCGGCTTCCGCGATGTCGCGCGCGGGCGTGTTGGCTGAAATCTCGATGAACTTTACCTGCGGGGCGATCTGCTGCCAGGTTGCGATCTGGTCATGCACCACCGCCGCAACCAATATCCTGCGCGGCGATTTCCAGCCCGGCCGCTCGCGTACCGGATGCGCGTCGACATGCAGCCCGATTTCGTTGACGAGTTGCGTCGTGTCAGACGGCGCGTCCGCGGCACGCGCGACGCAGACGATTGTCGTCAGAGCAATGGCCGTTAGAGCTATGGCCGGCAGAAAAGTGGCTAAGCGAAGTGCAGCACGACCGACAGGCATGGGCGAGTCCTCCTCGGCCCATGATAGCGTGAGAGCGAAACGTATTATTTGAAAAGCTTGCGGAAGCGTCCGGTGTGATTGTACGGGTCGCTCCCCGGTTCATCTTCGGCAATGGATACCGAATGCTCGACAACCACGGTGCTCGAGGGCGCGGAGCCGTCACGCACCAGCGTCTTGATGAGATCTTCCACCGAGTGCGAGCGCCGCTGAGCGGCGCCGCTGACGGGTGTCGGACTCGTCTGTCGGGTCATGTCACTAACCTCCGGCGTCGCACGCGAGGGGTATCACGAAAGAGTCAGCAGGGCGACGCACACACAGGGTAATACCGCGGGTACCGGCGAGGGTTCACCGCTCGTTCGGCTGCCTGGCTCCGTTCGTCGGCTCGCTGCCGCTCATCTGCGGGCAGGAGCCGTTTGTCGGCGGTGCGGCATGATCCAGATGTTATTCTTGCCGCCATGAAGATTGAACTAAGCCCGCCCGAAGCCCGCGTCATCGGCTGCCTGATCGAAAAGGAAGTCTCGACGCCCGATCAGTACCCGCTCTCCTTGAACTCCCTCACCAACGCCTGCAATCAGAAGAGCAACCGCGATCCGGTGCTCGAAATCGACGAGCGTGAGGTGCAGCACCTCGTCGACGCGCTCATGCGCAAGCACCTGGTGAGCGACCGCTCGGGCTACGGCGGACGCGTCACGAAGTACAAGCATCTCTTCTGCAACACGCAGTTCGGCTCGCTGCAGTTCACCGAGCAGGAGCGCGGGATCGTGTGCGAGCTCTTGCTGCGCGGACCGCAGACACCGGGCGAACTGCGCACGCGCACGAGCAGGCTGTGCCGTTTCAATGACGCGGCCGAAGTGGAAGCGGCGCTGCAAAATCTCATGACGCGCACGGATGGCCCCTTCGTCGTACGGCTCGAACGCTCGCCGGGTGAACGCGAGGCACGCTTCGCACATCTCTTCAGCGGCACACCGGAGGCGACTATTGCCGCCAATCAGGCCGCCAGTGAGGCCGCCAGTCAGGCCGCTACGGAATCGCAGGCAATGCCGTCTGCCAGCAGTCGCGATGCGCGCATCGCTTCGCTCGAGGCCGTGGTCGATGAGTTGCGCCGCGAGATCGAGGCTCTGAAGCTACGTCTTCCCTGATGCACCGAGGCCGCCGCCGCCCGGCGTGCGGATGCGGAGAATTTCACCCGCGGGAATTTGTTGTGTGCCTTTGCCGGCGAGCGCGCGTCCGGCGTGTATCAGGCCAAGCTCACCCGCCGCGCCGTCACCGCCGCCATTTCGGCCGCGCGGTGGATGTTGAATCCGATCGAAAGCCGCGAGCAGATCGAGCGGATGGCCGCTGCGATTTTCGATTTCGAGTTCGAGGCCATCGCCCCCACGCCATTCGCCGCTGCCACCGCTGCCCACGCGCAGTTCCTTGCGCCAGAAGACGAGCGGTGTCATCGATTCCACGATTTCCACGGGTGTACCCCGCACGCCGCTCGGATAGGCGGTGGCCGACAAACCGTCGGCGCCTGGACGCGCGCCCGTGCCGCCGTTCGTGACTATGGTGGTCGCGAACGGCGTGCCGGTGCGCGCATCCTCGCCGCGCACGGTGATCATCCAGAGGCAGGACGTGCCTTCAGCGGGCACGCGGTCCGGAATCGCCTGCTGCAGGCAACCGAAGACGACATCCGGCAGCATCTGCCCGACGATGTGCCGTGCTGACACCGCGCGCGGTCGCGCGGGATTCAGAATGCAGCC
>JBGPLJ010000232.1:0-6015 GCA_041486385.1 Steroidobacteraceae bacterium | reverse complement strand
TCAGGTCGGCTACTGGCTGTGGGAGCCCGCGACACAGACGGTCATTCACTCGCTCGCGATTCCGCGCGCGCAGGTTGCGCTCGCCGTCGGCAAGGCGGCGCCCGATGCGAAGAGCTTCGAACTCGTTGCAACGCGCGGCTCGACCGGCTACGGCATCTGCTCAGGGGAGTTTCTGGAAGCGGCGTTCACGACGGTTGAATTCCGGATCAAGGTGACGATCAATCGCGACGGCACCTGGTCGTACGACGAAGACACCGTGATGCGGATTCGCGGCCAGAAGGAGCTCTTTCATCACACCGACCGCAACACGCTCACCAAGACCGGCGAGCCTACGCCGAACCCGCTCGCCCGATTAAGTCGCTGAATCCTTGCAGGTAATCGCGCAGCTGCGTGCGCAAGCTGTCGTCCGTCAGTTCGCCTGCTTCGTTGAACGCCTGGTTGGCACGCGAGACCATCAGCCGGCCACCGAACCAGGGGCGCGTTCCAAGCGTGCGCAATACCGGCAGCCACGCCTGCTGCGACAAAATCGTACCGAAGCCGCCCGGCGACGCACCGATCAGCGCGATGGGCCGGTTGCCGAAGACCTTTCTGACGTCGGCCGGTGGCCGTGACAGCCAGTCGACGGCGTTCTTGAAGACGCCCGGAATGGAGTTGTTGTACTCGGGGGTGACGAGGAGCAGCGCATCGGTCGCCACGACGCGGGCCTTGAGCGCCGTCACGCTGGCTGGCAGTCCGCTGGCCGCCTCGAGATCGCCGTCATACAGTGGAATTCCCTGGATCGTGCCGAGCTCGATCTCCGTGCCTGCAGGTGCGAGTGCAATCGCCGCCCTGAGCAATGCGGTGTTGTAGGATTTCGCGCGTAGACTGCCGGATATGCCTAGAATTTTCATAATGGGATCGAAGCCTCGACCGTTGTCGTGCAGCTGCTCTGCGGCCACTCGCAGGTGGCGGGGGTGCCATCGTGACTGAATTAGGTGGCGACGCGCTACTCGATGTGGCCGAGGCACATGTTGCGGATCTCGGCGGTGGGTTGAAGGTCAAGCGCGCATTGCCCCACGCCAAGCGCCGATCGGTCGGTCCGTTCGTCTTTCTCGATCACTTCGGTCCGCATCGTTTCCCGCCGCTCGGCGGCATGGATGTGCGTCCGCATCCGCATATTGGACTCGCGACGATCACCTGGCTTTTCACCGGCGCCGTGATGCATCGGGACAGTCTCGGCTGCGTGCAGCGCATCGAGCCGGGAGAAGTGAATTGGATGACCGCGGGCCGCGGCATCGCGCATTCGGAACGCACGCCGATGGATTTGCGCGCGCAGGGTTCCGAGGTCCACGGCCTGCAATTCTGGGTGGGCCTGCCACTGGAACACGAAGAGGTTGATCCGTCATTCCAGCACGTCGGTAAGGCCGATCTTGCGCAGGTCAGCATGGGTGACGCGCGCGGTACGCTCGTTGTCGGGTCGACACTCGGTGCGACTTCTCCCGTGCGCATCTATTCACCGCTCGTGCTTGCCGTGTTCACCCTCGCGGCCGGAGGCACGGCGGCAATCCCCAGTCTTGCCCCGGAGCGCGCGATCTATATCGTCAGCGGCCGTCTGAGCGTCGCGGGCGTAAACGCCAGCAGCGAAGTGTTTGGAGCCGGCTCGCTCGTTCTGCTGCGCGAAGGCGTCGAGGCGCGCATCCGCGCGCACGACGCTCTGAGTTTCGCGTTGATCGGCGGTACGCCGATCGGCCCGCGCATGCTCTATTGGAACTTCGTCAGCAGCGGACGCGAACGGCTCGAACGCGCGAAGGCGGACTGGGCGGCCGGGCGTTTCCCGCCGGTACCGGGCGAGACTGAATTCATTCCATTGCCGGAGCGCTGAAGTGACCGCGCCGGTGTTTGCGGCGCTGCAGCCGCCATGGGCCGTAATAGGCCGCGAGTTAGCGAGCTTTCGGTCCACTCTTATATACTGTCCGTCACCGGGAGATCGACATGGCATGGGATCAAAACATCGTTTGGCTCGTCGTATCAGTGGTGGCAGTCCTCGTCGCCTTGCGATCGTTTCGGGTCTTTCGGGAATACGAGCGCGGCGTCGTGTTCCTGCTCGGACGATTCTGGAAAGTCAAAGGACCGGGTCTTGCAATAGTCATCCCGGGATTCATGCAGATGGTGCGCGTCGATTTGCGCCTCGTGACCATGGATGTCCCGTCGCAGGATGTCATCACGCGGGACAATGTCTCGGTCAAGGTCAGCGCTGTCGTCTACTTCCAGGTCGTGGACTCGCAGAAGGCCATCATCCAGGTCGAACATTTCCTTAATGCGACCAGCCAGCTCGCGCAGACGACGCTGCGCGCGGTGCTCGGCAAGCATGAGCTCGATGCGCTCCTTGCGGAACGCGAGCGACTCAATCTGGATATCAAGAAGATACTCGACAGTCAGACCGATGCCTGGGGTATCAAGGTGGCGATGGTCGAGATCAAGCACGTTGATATCGACGAATCGATGATTCGTGCCATTGCCCGGCAAGCCGAGGCCGAACGCGAGCGTCGCGCCAAGATCATTCACGCCGAAGGCGAAGCACAGGCTGCCGAGAAGTTGCTGCAGGCGGCGCAGATTCTCGCCCGCGAGCCACAGGCGCTGCAGCTGCGCTACCTTGAAACGCTGACCGTGATCGCAGCCGACAAGAACTCGACGATTATTTTTCCGTTTCCGATGGACGTGATCGAACCGCTGCTCGACGCGGCGCGGGCCGTTGCCAAGCGACCTTGACCGCCTGACGCGTCAACGGCACACATTCCGCAGATCGACTGCTGTCTTCGGCCCGATCTTCGCGACCTCATCGCGGAATGCCTCGATGTCAATCACCTTCCCCGAGGCAATGGGGACGACGTTGGATGAGCCGCTGCAAACCTCGAAAGCCGCGTACTCGCCCCACTGCGCGAGTGCCGAAGTAAAACTCACGAATACCAACTTTCGGTTTTGAGCATGCACCGCGACCACCAGTGGGTGGTCGAAGTCGACGCCCGGCACCGCGGATTGCGGATATTTCAGAGCTTCCGCATGAATGCGGGCGGCCGCCAGTTCGATCGCCTGCCCGCGGCTGAACTTGAAAGGCGGTTCGGCTGCGATTGCCGCGAGCGACCACACCCCGGCCAGCAACACGACTGTGATTCGAATGGGTCGCATGACGGTCCTCCTTCAGTGCGATCCTGCGGCCTGCCTGCAGCGGTCGACCTTCGTGGAATGGAAATGATCGGGTGCCTGGAGCAGTGCTTTGACACCTTCCTCAACCGAAGGTGCCTCCTTGTCTGAGGTCTCGTAGGCGACGGGCTCCACTCGATTACCCTCGCGCAAGAGCGTTACGGCAAGATACGCCTGCACCGGTCCCACAGGTCCGCTCTGAACGTCTTCCACTTTGTACGTCCAGCGGTTGTCGTCGAGCCTGGTCCAGCTCTTCACGGCGCCTCGAGCCAGCGCAAAGTTGGCGGTGAGCACCACATCAACGCTGTAGCACGTGCCGGTCTGATCCTTGTCGCCGGCGGTCATCTCTGCTGCCATGAAGTTGCGGTCGGGCCTGGGCTCGGGATGCGAGCAGTACTTGAGCAGCACGCCGCCGACGACGATGACAAGGAGCGCAGCGGGCCCCGCTAGTGGTCGCATGAATGGACCTCAGTCATAGGGCAGTGGCATGTCGCTCTTCGGCACCAGCGTCTGCGTGATGTCGGCATCGGTTGAAAGAAACACGATGTCGCCGCCTTCGATGCCGACGCGCGAGTGGTCAATGGTTTCCAGGACCTGCACATCGCGATAGTCGGAGGCCGTGGTCGGCGGCGCCTCGTAGTAGGGCAGCTTCTCCGTGTAGACCGCGTTGACGTCCGCCGATTTGAGATCGTCGGCGAGCTTGATCTCGATCGACTTGCGTTCGAGCACGTATTGCTCGAGATGCGAGAACTTTCCCGCTTCGGAACAGAAGAGCTTGCGGTCGATCGTGAGCTCGGCGGGTTCGCCGCGATTCCCTTCAGCGTGAAAGGTCTGATGCGCAGTGAACGTCTTGCCGCGCAGGGCGCAGATTCCGGGGGCGAAGCGCTTGCGCGCGGCGTTGTCTGCCTTGTCGATGAATGCGGTGACCCTGGCGTCATCGAGGTGGCGGGTGCCACAGGCGGTGAGGCTCCAAGCGCCTGCGATCACGACTAGAGCGGCGACTATCGCCGGTGGGATCGATGATCGTCCAGTGTGCCGTCGTGTCATCGGCAAAGAACTACAGGCGCATCTGCCATTGCTTTTTGAATGCACCACGCGGCGGCCAGGTGGGGCATAGCGCCTCGACGACCGTCATCAAATCATCGAGGGCCGCAAAGGGGTCGCGTACGCTCGTCCGCGCGGTCTTGATGCCGCCGTCCGCTGCCAAGACATGCGCAGACTCGGCCGACACCGGTGGTTCATTCGATTTCATTGAGCAGCTCTTCCAGCAGCGGTTCTCGATCAAACAAATGGAAATACTCCCGCACCTCGGTCATCTGCAGCGTTGCCCGGTTGGCGCGCAGGAGTGACCGAATATCCTCCAGATCCTGCGTGCGGCGTGGATCGTTGGCGAGCCCCTGAAGCTTGAAGCCGATGAGTCCCTCAACACTCATCACGTGCAGAGTGCCCAACGACGTCTCGAGCCGAGGCGCCGCCGACAGGAGTCGGCGCGCGATCGGGCGGCTCGCATAAAGCACATCGACGCGCTCATCCCCTCGCAGATAGTTGGCGGCATCCGTGCTCCGATGCACGCAGTGATAGCCAAGCTTGGCGAGCGCTTGATCGACCGCATCCGCCTGATCCAGGTCGGTCAAGAGATCGATGTCCTGGGTGGCTCGGACCACATGGTAGGAAGCCAGTGCAAGGCCTCCAATCAATGCATACCGCACGCCGGCCCGGTCCATCGTGGCTATAACCTCTTCTATCTGTTTACCAAGCCGGGATGCTGCTGCCATTTTATGATACCTGGACGGGACGGCGCATTGCGCCACGCCGCAAGCCGCCCGGTCAAGCAGCGGGGGCCAGCGGACAGAATTGGCATCACCTGCCGCGCCTATCCATCGCTCCGGCGCATCACCCCCTCTGCAACCATTTCTTGCGGTTTAGCATCTGAGCCTTCGCGAAGTCCGAAACCCATCGGACTCGTAGGGGTGGGCAATATGGAAGCGTTGCGCTTGTCGAGCCGCAGCCCGGTGGGGGTTGCGGTGATCGCGACTCTGATCGGCCTTCTCGGTGCTCTCAGTCTCAGCCGGCTTCCACTGCAGCTCTTTCCTGACATAACCGCCCCCCAGATTTCGATTCAGGCCGGCTGGCGCACGGCGTCCCCCGAGGAAGTCGAGTCGGCTCTGCTTGAACCCCTCGAAAACGTCCTGCAGGGGATGGCGGGCGTCGAGGAGATCGAAGGCAACGCGGGGCCAGGCTACGCGGGCGTGAATCTGAAGTTCGCGCTCGGCACCGACATGAAAAACGCGCTGGTCGACGTGATCGGGCGCTTGAATCGCCTGCCGCCACTTCCGCCCGATGCCGACCGGCCGGTCGTAACGCTCGGCGGCGACAGCAACAGCAACGAGCAGCTCTCGTATTTCTTCGTGCAGCTGCTGCCGGGCACGCCCGGGACCATGGAAGACCAGCAGCGATTCATCGAAGACACCGTGCGCACGCGCATTGAAGCGGTGCCGGGCGTCGCCTCGGTCAATGTCAACGGCGGGCCGCCGAACGACGTGCGCATCACGCTCGATCTTGCGCGTGCCGCGTCCCTCGGCGTCATGGTGCCCGACATTGCGGCGCGCGCCGCGAGTGCGAGCAACGTGTCGGGCGGTCAGCTCGAAGTGGGCCGTCGTCAGTACACCTTGCGATTCACCGGTCTTTTTGCGCCTTCGCAGCTCGGCGATCTGGTGCTCGCCTGGCGTGACGGCCGGCCGGTCAAACTCTCCGACGTTGCCGTGATCGACATGGCTCCGCCCACGCGGCAATTCTTCTCGTATCAGAATGGCAATCCCGCCGTCGGCATCCAGG
>JBGPLJ010000231.1:0-6024 GCA_041486385.1 Steroidobacteraceae bacterium | reverse complement strand
GCGTCGAGCAACGCTTGCGCGGTCGGTGCAAATGCCTGGGACGCGGTCACGACCAGCTCGTGAACACGGGCACCCTGGATACGCGCCGCCACTTTGTACATGCCGAATGTGGGTGGCACGATGAGTACGCCATCAATGCCCGCGCGGCAGAAGGCCCGCACGATCAGATCGATCGCCTCGTCGCTCCCACGTCCGACGAGAACGCGATCGGGACTGACTTCGTAGAGCGCCGCCAGTGCCTTGATAAGACTCTGCGGTTGCGGCTCCGGATATCGATTGAGTCCGGCGAGCGAATTGTCGCCCTGTGCGCGCCAGGGATTTTCATTGGCGTGCAGCCGCTCGAGCGCGGGCTCCCACGCTGCGTGCTGATACGGCTCGAGCTCGAGGAGATCGGGGCGCGCGAGAGCGAGGAGCGGGTTCATGCGGCACCCGCGCCGTTGAGCGCGTCCAGGCGCACGGTCACTGCGTTCGCGTGCGCGTCGAGACCTTCGAGTAGTGCCAGTGTGCGGGCAACCGGCCCGAGGTCCTTGAGCCCGGCGCGGCTCAACTCCTGCACGGTGATGCGCTTGCAGAAATCGGCAAGCGACAGACCGCTCATGGTCCGCGCATTGCCTCCCGTCGGCAGCACGTGATTTGTCCCCGAGCAGTAGTCGCCCATCGGCTCGGGCGTCCAATGGCCGAGAAACACAGAACCTGCACTGACCACCCGCCCGAGCCAGCGCCGCGCGTCGGCAACGGCAATGATCAGATGCTCTGGTGCGTAGGCGTTGCTGACATCGAATGCGCTCGCCAGCTCGTTCACGAGAATGATGCGCGCGTCGCGAAGCGATTGTTCGAGGATGGTCCGGCGTGCAAGTCTGGCACTCTGCAGACCGAGTTCGACTTGGGTCGCGGCCGCGAGCGCAGCGGAGGTCGTCACCAGAATGGCTTGCGCATCCGGGCTGTGCTCGGCCTGAGCGAGGAGATCGGCGGCGACGAAATCCGCTCGTGCACTCTCATCGGCGATGACCAGCACTTCCGACGGACCGGCGGGCAAGTCCCCGGCGGCGCCTCCGGGCTCGCTTGCGAGCAGCTGCTTGGCGGCGGTCACCCAGGCATTTCCCGGCCCAAAGACCTTGTCCACCTTCGGGACGGATTCTGTGCCAAGTGCCATCGCAGCAATCGCCTGCGCGCCGCCCACCTTGAAGATGCGTGTGACGCCACAAAGACGCGCGGCTACCAGCACTGCCGGATCTGCCGTGCCGTCGCGGCGCGGCGGAGTGCAGAGGATTCGTGTCGAACAGCCCGCGATCATGGCCGGAACCGCGAGCATGATCGCCGTGCTCGGCAGTGGCGCGCTGCCCGCTGGCACATACAGACCGACAGCCGCGATCGGAATTTCAAAGCGTTCGCACAGCACGCCGGGGGCGATCTCCACGCTGAGCGCATTTGACCGCTGCAACTCGTGAAAGCGCCGCACATTACCAATTGCGCGCTCCAGGGCGGAGATTTGCGCCGCCGTGAGTTGTGCTTGCGCTTGGGCGAACTCTGCCTCGCTGACCGCCAGAGTTTCGACGTTTGCGCCATCGAGCTTGACGGTCAGGCGTGCAAGGGCGGCATCGCCCTCGCTGCGCACTTCTTCGATGATTCGTTTGCTGTCTTCGACTACGCGCTCCTGCAGGCGCTCCGATGGGCGTCGCAAGGCAAGGCGACGCGCGTCTGCGTCGAGTCCGTGCCAATGAAGGATTTGTACGCTAGCGCTTGTCATGGCGTGGGCTGGCTCAAGGCAGCATTTTCTCGACCGGCAGCACCAGCAGAGAGCTGGCGCCCACGGCTTTCAGACTCTCGAGCGTTTCCCAGAATACGTTCTCCCGACAGACCGCATGCACGGCGACCTTGTCGACGCTGCCTTCCAGGGGCAGGATTGTCGGAAATTCGCTTCCCGGCAGCAGACGCGCGATTTCTGGCAGCGCCGAACGCGGCGCGTGCAGCATGATGTACTTGCTTTCCTTGACCTGCTGCACGCCTTCGATTCGCATGAGAAGCCTGCGCACCCAGTCCTGTTTCTCCTGTGGGAGAGCCACCGGCGTGCGGATGACAGCCGCCTGACTTTCGAAGATCGTCTCCACTTCGCGCAGATGATTGGCGAGGAGGGTGGACCCCGATGAAACGAGGTCACAGATTAGATCGGCGCGGCCGAGCCGAGGCGCGATCTCCACGGCGCCGGACAGGGTGACGATCTCAGCCACAAGGCCGCGCTCGGCGAGATAATGGGTGAGCAAATTCGGATAGGTGGTCGCGATGCGTTTGCCATTGAGCGACGCCGGCCCCGAGTAGGGCGCGGTCTCGGGAACGGCGAGCGACAGTCGGCAGCGGCCAAAGTCGAGCAGCTGTAATTGCTCGAACAGGGGTTCGACATGGCGCGCCTTCAGGCCGAGTCGCGCTTCCTCGACGACGTTGAGTCCTACAATACCGAGATCGCACACGTCTTCCTGCACCAGATCAGGAATGTCGTCGTCCCGCACCATGAGTACATCAAGCGGCATGTTCTCGCCGTAGAACATGAGCTGATCCTTGCCGCGGCTGTACTTGAGGCCGCAGCGCTGCAGGAGATCGAGCGAATTGTCTGTGAGACGGCCGCTCTTCTGGATGGCGATCTTGAGGCGTGTCGCTTTATCCATGGCGCGGATCCTTGCGTCGTGACAGCGCGCCGAGCGCACCTTGGTAGCCGCCGTTGCCTGCATTGAGATAGCGCGCCACCCGGCCGATGGTGGTGACGCTGACACCAGTGAGGCGGTGTATCTCGCGATAGGGGAGGTCGCGCCCGAGGAGCTCCGCCACCACCCAGCGGTCGGTCATGGCTTCGAGTTCGGCGGGAGTACACAGGTCGCGAAAGAAATTGCGGCAGTCCTCGACGGTGCGTAACGCGAGGATCGCCTGGTAAAGCGAGCGCTCATGCGCGGCTTCCTGCCGCGGACTCAGTTGCCGATGATCTTTCATGATGCCAAGTCACCTTCCAATGTACTAGTGTATTAGCACGTTAGTACATTGATCGATGCAGAGCAAGCGCTTGGGGTGTCGGGACGCCGCAATTGACGGTGAGGGCTGCTGCCCCTTAAACTCCGACCCCACTCATCGAGACCGGCTGAGGGAAAGGCCCGAAGACGCCGGGGCAACCAGTCCAGCTAACCACTGGACGTAAGGTGCCAACTCCTACGGGACCCGCCAGGGTCCGAAAGATGAGCTGCGGCGAAAGCTGCCCCGGACAATCCGGGGGTGCCGAGGCCCGCAATCCGCCAGCGCTGGCGGGTTTTCCGTAGGGGTCAGGCCTTTGGACCGTACGGAGCACCGCATGAAGCCTTCGACAGATTCCAGTCCAATCGCAAGCATAGGAATGCTCGAGGCCGCGCCCATCGCGACGGTACGAGACGGCATTCTCGATATTCCGGGACGCTTCGAGATGCACCACGGCGCCATGCTCCAGGGCGTGCGCGTTGCGTACAGGATTTCAGGCGCCGCGGCGAGGCCAGTGATCGCAGCCCTTGGTGGCATCTCGGCCGGTCGCAATGTGTTCGGCGGCACCGGCGCGGCACGCGGATGGTGGTCGGAACTGGTGGGGCCGGGGCGGGCGCTCGACAGCGACAGCTACCGGGTGCTCGGCATCGACTTCCTCGGTGGCAGCGGTGAGACCACCGGTCCGGCTTCGGGTGAGACCTTCCCGAGCGTCAGCTCCTACGATCAGGCGCGCGCGCTGCTTGCTGTCCTCAATCACCTTGGAATTTCGACGCTGCACGCGATCGTCGGCGCTTCCTATGGCGGGATGGTGGCGCTTGCATTCGCCGAGCACTATGCCGACCGCGTCGCCCGCTTGCTTGTGATCAGCGCCGCCGACGTCGCGCATCCGATGGCGACTGCCTGGCGCAGTGTGCAGCGGCGCATAGTGCGATTTGCCCAAGCGCGGGGCGCAGGTGCAGAGGGCGTGTGGATCGCCCGCGCACTCGCCATGGCAACATATCGCTCTGCGGAGGAATTCGCCGCGCGGTTCCGTGCCGAGCCGCATCAGTCGGCCGACGGTTTTCGATTTCCCGTCGAAGACTATCTGTTCGCGCGTGGCGAGGAATATGCCGCGCGCTATCGCGCCGAGGCCTACGTCTGCTTATCGGAGTCCATCGATCTGCACACGGTTGACCCGACGGCGATCAGTACGCCGACCACTCTGGTCGCGATTAAGGAGGATCAGCTGGTCCCGCTCAACGATGTGCGCGCACTGAGCGCTCGCCTCGTCGGGAGCCGCAAGTTGTTTGAACTGAGTTCGATCTACGGACACGACGCGTTTCTGAAAGAGGCGGAGCAGTTGAAACTCATATTTCAGGCGAGCCTCGAAGGAGCAGCGTCATGAGCAGGCACTGGCACCCAGCGACATTGAGTGCGCGCGCAGCCATCGACAGCGATCGGCATCACCAGGCAGTTGTTCCGCCTATTCACCTGTCATCGACCTTCGCCTTCAACGGACTCGATGGCAAAGGCAAGTACGACTACACCCGTTCGGGCAATCCGACGCGTGATGCGCTGGGAGATGCGCTCGCTGGCCTCGAAGGCGGGCATGCGGCCGTGGTGACGAGCTCGGGAATGTCTGCGATCGCGCTTGTGCTGCAACTCGTACGCCCGGGTGAACTTGTCGTCGCTCCGCATGACTGTTATGGCGGCACCTATCGACTCCTTACGGCGCTCGCGCGCCGCGGACAGATTGCGGTCGATTTCGTGGATCAGACTCAGCCGGATTCATTGCGCGCGGCGTGTGCCCGCAAGCCGCGCCTGGTCTGGGTCGAGACACCGAGCAATCCGCTGCTGCGGATCGTTGATCTGCGCGCCGCGGCGCGGCTCTGTCAGTTGCACGGTGCGCTCCTCGTCGTCGATAACACGTTCCTGTCGCCAGGCTGGCAACGGCCGATTGAATTTGGTGCGGATCTCGTCGTGCATTCAACAACGAAGTATCTCAATGGACACAGCGACGTCGTCGGTGGCGCCGTAGTGAGCACGCGCGCGAATCTGCATGAGGAGCTCTTGTGGTGGGCCAACTGCATCGGGCTCACCGGCGCGCCGTTTGACAGTTATCTCACTTTGCGGGGCTTGCGCACGTTGCAGGCGCGTCTGCGCGTGCATGAGGAGAATGCGCATGCAGTGGTGGAGTTGCTGCAAAGTCACCGCGCCGTGACGCGTGTCTACTATCCGGGCATCGCAACGCATCCAGGTCACAGCGTGGCTGCGGCTCAGCAACGGGGATTTGGCGCGATGCTGAGCTTTGAACTGGCCGGCGGCTATCCGGCGGTGCGCGCGTTCGTCGCAGGACTCGAGTGCTTTTCCCTCGCCGAATCGCTCGGCGGCGTGGAGAGCCTGATCGCGCATCCCGCGAGCATGACGCACGCAGCGATGGATCCGGAGGCGCGCGCGCGTGCCGGTATTTCACAATCACTCCTGCGGGTATCGATCGGCATAGAGGACAAGCGCGATCTGCTGGCGGATCTCGATGTGGCCCTTGGGCGCGCCGACAGCGCATCGCAGCTCGCGCGGCAGATGCCGTGTTCAGCCGCTTGCTGATTCGCTGGTTGCGAGGAGATGTGACAGCACGGCGTCACCCGCGGCTCTTGTTGTGAGTGAGTTGGCGCCCGCTCGTACGAGGTCGCGCGTCAGCTGGCCGAGCTCGATGGCGCGGCTGACAGCGCGTTCGAGCGCCGCGGCCTCCGTTTCCAGCCGCAGTGAATGCCGCAGCAGCATTGCGGCGCTCAATATCGCGGCGAACGGATTGGCAATTCCCTGGCCCGCAATGTCCGGCGCGGAGCCGTGGATCGGCTCATAGAGTCCGCTCGTTCCGTTCCCGAGCGACGCTGACGGCAACAGACCCATGGAGCCGGCCAGTGTCGCGGCCTCATCAGTGAGAATGTCGCCGAACATGTTTTCTGTGAGCAGCACGTCGAACGCACGCGGCTTCAGAATCAGCGTCATCGCGGCAGTGTCGACGAGCATGTGTTCGCAGCGCACGTCCGG
>JBGPLJ010000230.1:0-6028 GCA_041486385.1 Steroidobacteraceae bacterium | reverse complement strand
GAAGGCGCTCGCCGAGTACAAGAACATGAGTCTCGGCGATCTCATCGAAGGGATCGTGCTGCACGCCTTTGACGGCAAGCATGCCTTCACGGCCGAGACCCAGCGCAAGATCAAGGAGCTCAAGAAGATCTACGAGCTCGACCTCGATGCGAGCGCGAGCCACCGGCTCAAGGAGAAATCATGAGTGACCGCAGACTATTACTGTCGCCTTTGTTGCGCTGATCCGCGAGCACATCTACGCGGCGGCGCTCTCACCGCATAGAAAGCGCCGCAGCCTGACCAGCCCCAAGGTATCGCGCCGGCAATACTCGCGCAGGGCCTGCGTCAGCCGCTCGCGTCGCTCCTTGCTCATGCCCGACGCTCGCAGTTCGACGAACGCGAGTTGCGCCGCGCTGCTTTCCTGCACGTCCTGGAGTTCATCGTAGGCGAGCTCGGGTGCGATCGTTGGCAACACGGCCTTGATCGACCAGGAACCTTTCATGTCCCTGTGATAGTAGGCGTCCCTTGTGATCGGCAGCAGGTCGACCAGCCGCTCGGCGACAGCCCGTAGCGCCTGTGAATGTTCGGGCAGTCGGTCCGCCAATCCCTCGAGTACCGCACGCTCGAAAGCAGCGTTGTAGGCGAACACCGGTCCGGTGGCAGGCACGGCTTTCAGCAGCGATCGCGCGAGCGCGGCGAAGTCGCCAAAGGTTTCGATCGCGAGATACTCCGCGGACCACAGTTTCGCGGTCGAGGCTTCAACGTGCAGCGACCACTGAAAGGGCAGTTGTTCGTAGGGGCGTGTGCCGAGGATTTCCGGCACTGCCTGCGAAATCGTTTCGAAATCGAGGTAAGCGCACGGGAATGGCAGCGCGCGCAATCCTTCAGTGGCGGCCACATCAAGATAGGCCACGCCGGTGACGGTTGCCGCGTGCACGCGGCGATGCACGTCGCCCGTAATTCTATCGGCAGGCACGTCGCGCAAGTCCAGGTAACCCGCCGCCGCCAGTGCTTGCGCCGCCTTCGCGCCCCGCGGCAACAGATCGATCGGATACTCCGCAATCGGTCCGCGTTCCCTGGAGCAGCGGGGAATGAAGGGACATTCGTAGGGGCTCAGGCATTGCGGCCCCATGCCAATGGCCGGAACCTTCGTTGACGCCATCACGCCTTGCAGCGCTTTGGCGTTATCCGCGACCTCGGGCACGATCGCTTCCACGCGGTCGGTCACATCGACCTCCGTCAGCAGCCCGGCGTAGTCGCCGGCCCGCTCGAGGACGAACCTGTTGTCGACATGCCCGACAAACACTCGTGCGAGGGGAATCTTCACGCCGCGCAGCACGAGCGCCTGAAACGCGGCATCGGGAATGTGCTCGTCCTTCACCTGCGTCGAGGCTTTGACTTCCACGAGCGCGAAATTGTGCTTCTCCCGTCGCAGCACATCGGCGATCACCGCGAGGTCGCCGAAGCGGAACGCCGGCTGATAGAGGATCGGCGCGGATCCCGCGCTCATGACGCGCGCAGTCTCCGCGATTGCCGCGGGCATGCCGCGCTCACGGGAGATAACCGTGCCCGGCTGCAGCGTGCGCACCAGATCGTCGAACATGCGGCCGTTGATCAGCGGCATCGTCTCGAGCGGCTTTTCATCCAGCGGCTCGTGCACCTCAAACCACAGCCGCTTCGGGCACTGGCGGCCCGACATGAAACGCGACTTCGTAAGCCAGGCCATAGCATTTTCACCCTCTCCCCCTTTCAGGGGGAGAGGGCTGGGTGAGGGGTCCCGGGTGAGGGGTAGACTAGTTCGGTGGATTATCCCCCGAAAACTTGATCGCCGTTGCCCCTTCCACCGGGCCGATTGTCGCGCGCTCGCTCACGTAGAGTTTCACCTCGCGCTCGAACTTGAGGGTGCCCTGCACCACGGCACCCGCGGCGATCACGATGCGCGGCGTTCCGCTGTTCCAGTTGAACCAGCCGCCGGAGGCTTTGGGGATGTGAATGCCGCCCTCGACCCTGGAATTCGCGCCGACGGTGATGTCGCCGTTGACCGTGCCGATGCCGCCGCCGACATGCGCCGCGTCGAGGTGAATGTCGCCGTTGACGTTTGAAATCCGGCCGGACACATCCGAGCCCGAGCCGAGGATGAGCTTGCCATTCACAGTGTTGAGCGTGGTCGCCTTGGCATGAGCGCCGAGCGTGACGCGGCCGTTCACCGTTTCCACGCTCGTTACGGTCGCGCGGTCGCCGATGGTGATCGAACCATTGACCGTCGACACCTCGCCGATCTTCTGATCGGCGGCGACGTCGATCGAGCCGTTGACCTTGCTGTAGTCGCTTGCCAATGCCGCCGACGATGCGATCAGCAGTACCAGTGCGCCAATCATGCGATTCATGAGCTGCTCCCATCATGAGCGGCGGGCGGGGCGGATTTCGGCGTCGTCGTGTCCTTGCGTCCCTCGACGATGTAGAAGATGAGATAGGCGGCGCCGACAGCCACTGGAATCCAGCCGAACGCCCAGGCATGTTCCTCCAGGACATCGCGCGCGCCGAAGACGAGCGCCAGGCCGACGCCAAGCCAGACGAGGCCGCGCAGGAGATAGCGCGGGCGGGAGAGCGAAGTCACGTCCTTGATGGGCTCGAGTGGCAGATCGAGGCCTTTGTCGATCGCGGCCATGCGCTCCTTGTGACGCTGCTCGAGTTCGTGCACTTTGCGCCGATGGGTTGCGACGATGAAAACGATCGCGACCGTCATGCTGAGCGTGACCGCGATGATGGGAATGAGCAGGGCGAGTTGGCCTTCGGACATGGATGGGCTCCTCTACAGAATCAGGGTGCGGATGAACGACTCGAGCACCGGCCAGTGCGCATGAAGAAGATACCCGATGGCGGCGCCCAGAAGGGCGGCAGTGGAGGTATCTTTCATCGCTTCGGTCCGGTGGTTCGATCCGTCGGTTGACACGGGTGTTGATACTCACCGGGAGGCCCTGGGGTTTCACCATCCGGCCAGGACAGTCGATGAAACCTTTGGGCGGCTTGCGGAGTATCAATCGGGTGTCATTACGTCTGCCTGGGCCCCGGCGCCACTTATGCTAGAGGCCGAGGTCATCGAACTGGTCCGTTCGGGCCGGCGTGATGAGGCACTCGCCGCGATCCTGCGTGCCTACAAGCGCAAGGTCTTCGGTCTCGCACTGAGTTACCTGCGCGATCGGGAAACGGCGGAAGACGCGACGCAGGAGGTATTCATCAAGGTGTGGAAAGCGCTGCCGCGGTTTGATGAGAGGGCAACGCTGTCCACGTGGATCTACACGATCACGCGCAACACGAGCTTTTCCGCAATCCGGGCGCGACGGCCGAGCGCATCGCTGAGTGACCCGGAAGTGATGGAGGCGGTCGAGATGAGCACGGCGGACTCGGCAGGAGAGCGGAGCGATGAGGATGGCGCCGCGCTTCTGAGGCTCGTCGATCAGCTGCCCGCGAAGCAGCGTCAGGTGGTGACTCTCTTCTATATGCAAGAGCAGTCTTACGATGAGGTGGCCGAGATGCTCGCCATGCCGATGGGAACCGTGAAGACTCTGCTGCACCGGGCGCGCGCGCGGCTTCAGGAGCTGAAATGAATACGCTCGATGATCGGCTGAGCCGGGCGTTGCGCGCGGTCGATGTGCCCGCGGATTTCGAGACGCGTTTGCTGGCGCGCGTGCACGCCCTCGACGAGGACGGCAGACAAAGCGAGGAGGAGCGGGCAAATTCCGCGCGCCGCCGGGCTCAGGAAAGCTTTGCAAGAGGCGGCCAGGAGCTGCGGCTGTGGCAGCGGGCGGCGTTCAGGATGCTGACGCTCGATTCAGTGGCCGGGGCCACTCTTATTATAGTGCTCCTGCTCGCGTTACCCCGGCTGGCCCCGAAGCTCGGCATGCTTGGCCCCATCCTGGTGGTCGCCGCCCTGGGCGTAGTGATCTCTCTCTTCTATTCCCTCTCCCCTTTCAAGGGGAGAGGGTCAGGGTGAGGGGATTCGATCGAGGGTCAGGGTGAGGGGTTCGGGGCGTCTCATGCATGCGACATATTGAGGTCCGGCTCCAGCTGCCGCATATTGCGGCCCATGACCGACACCCGTGACGACGACGCGCCGACTACCATCGGTCTTTACGTCATCAATCTCGATTCATCGAGCATGCCCATGGCGCTCAAGGTGCCATTTCGGCATGAGCTCGTCGGATTCTCCGTGTTTCGTTCGCGCACGCTTGAGGATGGCCGCGAGCGATTTCGCCTGCACCTCGGCTACTTCGAATCGACGAGCCGCGCCGAGGAAGCCCTGGCCGTCGTGCGCAAGTATTACCCGGGCGCCTTTATCTCGACGGCCCCCGGAACGAATCTGAGCTCGCTGGACGATACCTTCCTTACGGAGTTCCGGCCCGTACGCTCCGCCTACGCGCGTGTTGTGCCGCCCGGCAATGTCGGTCCGCCCGTAGCGGTCGGCGCGAAGGTGGTGTCCAGCGACATTGTGAGGGAACCCGCATACAAGGAGCCGAAGGCGGGTGACACCGCGCGTGCTTCAGCCCCGCAGCGCTATGCGGTGCAGCTCGAGTGGTCCGTGGCGCCGATCATTGCTGCGGACATTCCGCGTCTTGCAATCTTCGATGCCTACAGTCTGTACACAGTGCGCGAGCAGCGCGAAGGGCTGCCGCAAACCGGCCTGCGCCTCGGCTTCTTCTCGAGCGCGGACTCCGCGCGGCAAGTCGCCGACTATGTACGCGCGGAATTCTCAACCGCCGCCGTCATCCCGGTAAGCGCGCGTGAAGTCGCGCGCGCGCAGGAAGCCGCCCGCCAGCGCGCACTGAAAGCCGTCGCAAGCGGAGAGTTGCAGCGCGACTCCCAACCCTCCGACCCTCTAATTCCCTCGCCCCCGTCAGGGGGAGAGGGTTAGGGTGAGGGGTCACCTCAGGGTGAGGGGTTCAGGGCTTCAGTTCTTCGTAAATGCTGTCCGACACAATCTTGCGCATCTTCGCGAGACCCGCCTGCCAGGCCTTCAGGTCCGGATCGTTGTGTAGCGCCGTGTCGTCCTTGGCGAGAGCTTCGAGCGACGGATATTCCACCGAGACGATAATGCTGCCCGCCTCGGGGCCCGCGTAGCGCGCAACCCAGACGCGCAATATCGCCGCGCTGCCTTTGCTCCTGAGCAGAGCCTGACCTTCCGCGATCGCCTTCACGTACCCCGGAACATCGGCTGTCTGCACGACGACAACGCGCAACTCGGAAGCATTGGCCATGCCGGCATAGCAAAGCGCAGCGATCAGCGACAGCAGAATCATTCTAATTTTCATGGTTCTCCCCATTTGTTTTTGGTGTCTGGCGTGTGCCAGAGGCGGGCAGGCTACGCCTCTACCAGCCGAATCGTCCAGAAATCATCCGCGAGATTCGAGTCCGTGAGATAGGCGTATGGGATCGTGAAGAATCCCTTCATGCCCCAGCCCGTGCCCCAGGAGTTCATCACGATGATGTGCTGCTTGGCATCGTCATAACCGACTGCGAGCACAGCGTGACCGCCCTGAACGCCTTCACCCGGCGTGGGCATCGGCACTGTTCCTGATTTCGCGACCGCATCCGATTCGAAACTGTCGTACACCGTGAAGCCGAAGACAAAAGGGTAGCCCGAGGCGAGGCAGCCTTTCATGAGCGCGATGTTCTGCGCGATGCGCATATAAGAGAGTGCCTGATGCTTGAGCGCCTCCTTGCTCGCGGCCGCCGGGGGCTGCCTGGCGAATCTACTGATGACGTAGGGCCACATCTTCTCCGGGCATACGCCCTTCTTGGCGACGCTCTTGATGCCATCGCGGATCTGTGCGCCGGAATCCGACTGGATCGTGCCCTCGATGGCGCGCTCGTTGTAATAGATGAAGAGGCGCGACGGGAGAAAGTCGCTGGCGACTCCCTGTCGCATCTGCTCGAAGCGGTGTGCATTGCCGATGGCGTTTGCGGTGCAGCTCCCAAGATCGCCCTGATTCAGAACCGGCGGGCACTTCTTGCGCAGGTCCACCTTCGCTGGCAGCGCCGCTGCGACTCT
>JBGPLJ010000229.1:0-6071 GCA_041486385.1 Steroidobacteraceae bacterium | reverse complement strand
CCGACTGAGGTGCCGGCGCAACACGCGCAGCGGGTCTGCGGCACCGGAATTGAAGTGCTATCGCAGGCGGCCGATGCGCTCACCCTGGGCCGCGCGCAGCTGGCGCTCTGCGTCGGCACGGAGTCGATGAGCCGCAATCCGGTCGCGAACTACACCAGTCGCACGGGCTTCCGGATGGGCCAGGTCGAGTTCAAGGACTTTCTCTGGGAAGCCCTGATGGATACCGCCGTTGATGTAACGATGGGCGGGACGGCCGAGACGCTCGCGAAGCAGCACGGCATCACGCGCGAGCAGGTGGATGCCTATGCGGCGCGCAGCTTCGAGCGTGCACTCGCGGCGCAGGCGGACGGCTTTCTCGATGGGGAGATCACGCCGCTCACGGATGAGACCTTCACGGTCGAGGGCCTAAAGCCCCGCGGCATCAAGCTGCGCGGCAAAGAGTCCCCGGTCGCGCGCGACTCGCATGTTCGACCTTCGCCGCTCGAGGTGCTCGCCAAGATCAAGCCCGCGTTCGGCGGCGTGCAGACCGGCGGCAACAGCTCGGCGGTCGTCGATGGCGCTGCAGCGGCGCTCGTATCGACAGCAGCTTACGCCAGGCAACGCGGACGGGCGCCACTTGCGCGCTTGCACGCCGTGGCCGTAGTCGGCGTACCGCCGGCGGTCATGGGAATCGGACCCGTGCCTGCGATTCGCGCGCTGCTCGATGCAGCCGGGCTCAAGCTCGGCGACATCGATCGCATCGAGATCAACGAAGCATTCGGTGCGCAGGTGCTCGCCTGTGTGCGGGAGCTCGACCTCGACGAATCGAAGCTCAATGTGAACGGCGGCGCGATCGCCATCGGTCATCCGCTCGGCGCTACCGGCGTTCGACTCACCGTCACGGTCGCACGCGAGCTCAAGCGCAAGGGTTTGCGCTATGGCATTGCCTCGGCCTGCATCGGCGGGGGACAGGGAATCGCCATTCTGGTGGAGAACAACCTCGTCGAGAAAAAACAATAGCCGTCATGATCACCAACAGGAGAAAGGTCAGAATCGAGTGGGGCGACTGCGATCCGGCGGGTATTGTCTATTTTCCCCGATACTTCGCATTCTTCGATGACTCGACGGGGGCACTGTTCGAGGCCGTGGGCCTGAAGAAGCGGGACCTGCTGAGGAAATACGACATCGTCGGCTATGCCGTGGTCAACGTGCGCGCGCAGTTCTACATTCCGTCCGTGTTTGGCGATGACGTCGAGATCGAAAGTTCGATCAGCAAGTGGGGGCGGTCGAGTTTCGAAGTGAGCCATCGGCTCATGAGCAATTCGGATCTGCTGGCGGACGGGTTCGAGACGCGAGTCTGGGTCGGTCGCGATCCAGCCAATCCCGATGCCCTGAAGCCGCGCGCGATCCCGAAGGACCTCATGGAGCGGTTCGGCAAGACCTGATTTGATTCACCGATGCGCAAAGCAACACGCAAGACAGCGGCCAGCCGCAACGGTGTCCAGAGGAAACGCGCCAAGCACGGCGGGCGCAAGGGCATGAACGGTCGCGCAAGGTCGACCGGCGCCATCGAGATGGGCGCGCTCACGGGCTATCTCGGCTACGCATTGCGGCGCGCCCAGATCGCGGCGTTCAGCGATTTCATCGCGACGCTGCGGCTCCTTGAATTGCGTCCCGCTGTTTTCGGAGTGCTGCTCGTGATCGATCAGAACCCGGGCTTGCCACAGTCGGCGATTTGCAGCGCGCTCGGTATTCAGAAGGCGAATTTCGGGCCGCTCCTCAATGAACTCGAGAAGCGCCGGCTCGCTGTACGCGAGGACGGCATCGCTGATCGCCGCTCCTATGCTTTGCACCTGACGGCGGATGGCAAAGATCTGCTGCGGCGTGCGCGCGCGTTGCATACCGAACACGAGGAGCGGCTCGCGCGGCGCTTGGGTCAGGGTGGCCGCGAACAACTGCTCTCGCTCCTCAACCGCCTCACCCACTGATTCGGCGCCCGCTGCTACCCGCGCCAGATGCGGGGCAGGACCATCGTACCGGCCGCACACAGAACGACCGGCACCATGAGAAGTCCCAACGTGTTCGCGGTCGAGAGATGCGCGAGTGCGGGAATCCCGCCACTCAAGGGTCCGAGAATCGCACCGATGCGGCCAACGCCGACCGCCCAGCCGACGCCGGTGGAGCGAATTGCGGTCGGATAGAACTCAGCCGCCAGCGCATTCAACGCGAACTGCGTTCCGGACGTACCCGCGCCGATGACAAAGAGCAGCAGCCACCACGCGGCGCCGGTCGACGGCAGTACGATGAAGAGTCCGAAACTCAGGGCCGTTGCCAGATAAGCCGTGACCATGGCCGGCACAGTCAGGCGTTTGTCGATGCACCAGGCCACGATCATTCCCGTAACGATGCCACCCGCCTGCAGGAGGACGCCACCGCGCTGCGAATCGCTCACGGTCCAGCCCGCGCCTTTCAGCAGTGCCGGCAACCAACTGATGAGGTAATAGAGTGCGAACAGATTGAACGCGAAGATGATCCACAAGAGGATCGTACGTGGTCGATAGAGAGGCGTGAGCAAAGAGGCAATCGATTGGCGTTCGGTGCCTGCGCGCGCATCGCGCACGGAACCTGCATCGACACCGGGTGCGAGCTGCGCGAGGATCTTTGCCAAACGCGGGTCGCCCGCTCGTTTGGCCACGAGGAACCGGACGGATTCCGGAAGTCCGGCGTACAGCAACACGGCGGCCGCCAGCGGCAGTGCGCCGCCGATGAAGAAAATGGCGCGCCAGCCGTAGGCCTTGACGATCGAGGGCGCGACGAGCCCTGCGACCAGCGCCCCGAATGCAACGCCTGCATACATGAGAGTCAGGAGCAGCGCACGACGGGCGGCAGGCACGTATTCAGAGGTGATCGCGGTGCAGTTCGGAACGCTCGTGCCAAATCCGACACCGGTGATGAAGCGCCACACGATGAGCTGGGTCATGTCGTGGACATAGCCCGTGCCGATGGACCCGATGCCCATGACAATCGCCGCGACGATCAGGATCGGCCGGCGTCCATACCGATCGCCGAGTCCTGCAATGAACGCGGCGCCGAATCCGTAACCAAAGAGCGATGCCGTGAGCGCCCACAGAAAGTCACCTCGTTGCAGCGACCACTCGCCCATCAAAGTGGGGACGGTCAGCGCCAGCGATTGGATATCGTAGCCGTCGAGCGTAATGATGATGCCGCACAGGATCATCACGCGCAGCTGCAGGCTCGTCAGCGGGTTCTCATCGATCATGTGTCCGATGTCGACGTTTCTTGTTTGTGCCATCTCGCTCATTCTTCCCCCTTCTGCGATGCGCCCTACGCCAGGCCGCATAGTAACCGTCAGAGCTCCGTCAGCGCAGCATTTGAAACCGGCGCAGAGCCGCGCGTCACGATGACCTCATGCAGCGTCGTTCTTGGCATGATGTGCGCGCCATAGAAGCTCGCCGCATCGACGAGGGCCCGCGCTTGAGCGTCGGCGCCCGCGCGCGGCAGCATCGAGCTGGCCGTCAGCGCCCACTGCCAGCCGCCGCAGGTCACGCCGATCCACTGCAGAAAATGATAGCCGACGGCGCCGATGAGGTCCGGCTCGACGGCGCCGCGCTCGATGAACACGCGTGCAGCGGAACGAATACCGCCCGCTGAACTCAGGAGCTCGGTGCGCAGAAAGCCAAGACCCGCATGCGCGGCGGGCAGCGCCATCGCGTCGCGTTCGATTTGAGCGAGCAGGCGTTCGAGTGTCGCACCCTGATCACGCTGAATCTTGCGGCCGATGAGGTCCTGCGCCTGGATGAAATTCGTGCCTTCATAAATCGGGCCGATGCGCGCATCGCGATAGTTCTGCGAGGCCTCACAGTCGTCGATGAACCCCATGCCGCCGTGCACCTGCACGCCGAGCGATGACACCTCAACGGCCGTATCGGACACCCAGGCTTTCACGATCGGGGTGAGGAGGCTTGCCATGCGGTCCGCGGCCGCGCGCCCAGCCTCGCTCAGCGACTGCGCATGGGCGAGATCGATGAAAGCGGCGGCCGTGTATGCAACGCAGCGCGCCGCATGCACAAGCGACTTCATCGTGAGCAGCATGCGTCGTACGTCGGCGTGTTCGACGATCGGCCGATTCGGGCCGGCGGTGCTGCGGCCTTGCTGGCGCGTCATCGCATATGCACGTGCAAGTTGATACGCGCGCTCCGCGAGCCCGCAGGAATGGAGGCCCACTCCAAGGCGCAGGAGATTCATGACGGTAAACATGCAGGCAAGGCCCGCATTCGGTTCACCTACGAGCCAGCCGCGAGCGCCGCCCCGTTCGCCCAGCGCCAGCGCGCAGGTGGCGCTCGAACGGATGCCCATCTTGTGCTCGAGCGCGAGCACGTCGATATCGTTACGCTCCGCCTGGCTCGTCGTGCGCAGTATCTTCGGCACCAGAAAAAGCGAGAGACCCTGCACGCCTTGCGGCGCGCCGTTCATGCGCGCGAGCACGAGGTGAACGATGTTTTCAGCGAGATCGTGATCCCCCCAGGAAATGAAGATCTTGCGGCCGAAGAGACGCCACGCGTCGCCGTCGGCTGCGGCGCGGGTGCGAATGCCCGCGAGATCCGAGCCCGCCTGGGGTTCCGTCAGGCACATCGTCGCCGTGAGATCGCCCTGGATGAGCGGCGGCAGATATTGCCCGCACAACGCCGCCGAGGCGTGTGCCTGCAGCGCGGCCACGACTCCGACGGTCAGCTCCGGGCACATCGCGAATGAAAGATTCGCGCTCGCCCACATCTCGGTCGGCGCAGCGCTGATGACATGGGGCAGCCCCTGGCCGCCGTATTGGGCCGGCGCGTTGACCGAGGTCCAGCCGTCGGCGCAGAAGCGCCGATAGGCTTCCTTGAATCCGGGGGGCGTGACGACGCGGCCTGAGTCCAGGTGCGTCGGCGTGCGATCGCCGATGGGATTGAGTGGCGACAGCACGTCCCGGGCGAACTTCCCCGCGCTTTCGAGCACGGTGTCCGTGACGTCCGCGACTATTTCGCGCACCGCCGGGATATCGCTCAGTCCAGAGGCGCGGCAGGCCTGCTCGATGGCGAGGCGCTGAGCTGGCAGAGGCGCCTCATAGGGCGTGGCCATGGGCCCTCGGGTCACCTTGCATGCAGCGGAATCACTGCGCTTCAATAGTACCCTGTGGGCGAGGGCGCGGACTTCCCTTTTGATCGAGTTGCATTTCCGTTGCGGTCGAGTGCAAAAGGTGTAATTTCAGCCTTATGCGGGACCGCGCGCAAGACGCGGCAGAGGAGACACCGATTGAAGACTAAAGCAGCCGTGGGTTATGCCGCCGGCAAGCCACTGGAAGTCGTTACCGTCGATCTCGACGGCCCGCGCGCGGGCGAGGTGCTCGTCGAGATCAAAGCCACCGGCATTTGCCACACCGACGAGTTCACGCGCTCAGGCGCGGATCCGGAAGGGCTGTTCCCGGTGATCTTCGGCCACGAAGGCGCCGGCATCGTTGTGGACGTGGGGCCGGGCGTGACTTCAGTGAAGAAGGGGGATCACGTCATTCCGCTTTACACACCGGAATGCCGGCAGTGCAAATCCTGCCTCTCGCGCAAGACCAATCTGTGCACCGCCATTCGTGCGACCCAGGGCAAGGGCGTGATGCCGGATGGGACCAGTCGATTTTCGATCGGCGGCGAGAAGATCCATCACTACATGGGTTGCTCGACGTTCTCGAATTTCACGGTGCTGCCCGAAATCGCGGTCGCGAAGATTCGCGAGGACGCGCCGTTCGAGAAAGTCTGCTACATCGGCTGCGGCGTGACGACGGGCATCGGCGCCGTCATCAATACGGCGAAAGTCGAGCCCGGCGCGAACGTCGTGGTGTTTGGCCTCGGCGGCATCGGCCTCAATGTCGTGCAGGGCGCCCGCATGGTCGGCGCCGGCCGCATCGTCGGCATCGATGTCAATCCGGGCCGGCGCGCGCTCGCCGAGAAATTCGGCATGACGCATTTCATCAACCCGATTGGGGCCGGCCAAGATAAAGTCGTGCAGGCGATTGTCGACTTGACCGGCGGCGGCGCGGATTT
>JBGPLJ010000228.1:0-6077 GCA_041486385.1 Steroidobacteraceae bacterium | reverse complement strand
TTCGCGGAGCCGACCGGCGTCCAGGCCGCCATTGCAGGGTCATCGACCAGCTGCACGAGCTGTGCGCCGGCGGGAACATGCGGGCCAAAACCTTCGACGTGATACGTAAAGGCCGGCGCGCCCAGCACGAGAATGAAGTCCGCGCCCGCGAGACTCGCGACAATCTTGGCGCGGTCGGCGGCGAGAAAGCCGGCGAACAAGCGGTGGTTCTCGGGAAAACTGTTGCGGGCCGACATCGGGCTCACCCAGACCGCCGCCTGATGCTTCTCGGCGAGCGCAATGGTTTCGTCCCAGGCGTCCTCACGCGCGATAGCGGCACCCACGACGATCACAGGGCGTTGGGCGCGACCGAGCGCTGCGGCGGCAGCGGCGAGGAGACTGGGATCACCGCTGACCGTCCGACTCACTTCGCGGGGTTCGAGGGGCGCGCACTTGCGGTCCCAATCGTCGACCGGGATCGACACGAAGGTCGGGCCGCGCGGCGGCTGCATCGCCACGTAGTAGGCACGCGCGATCGCGGCGGGTACGTCTTCGGCGCGTGCGGGCTCGCAGCTCCACTTCACGTAAGGCTTGGGAAAGTCCACGGCCTGCTGCGCGTAGAGGAACGGCTCGTACGGCAGGATCGAACGAGCCTGCTGGCCGGCCGTGATCACCAACGGCGTCTGATTCCTGTACGCGGTGAAGATATTGCCGAGCGCGTGCCCGACGCCGGTCGCGGAATGCAGGCTGACGAGGGCCGCGTTGCGGGTGGCCTGCGCGAAACCATCGGCCATACCGGCCGCAACCGACTCCTGCAGGCCCAGCACATAACGGAAGTCCGCGGGGAAATCGCGGTACATCGGCAGCTCGGTGGAACCCGGATTGCCGAAGATGGTGGTCAGGCGGAAGGCACGCAGCAGATGGAAAACCGCTTCACGCACGGTGACTTGTGCCGCGATTCCCGCCCTGCGGCTGGACGCGAATGCGTCGCTGTTATCCAGCATGATGCGAGTACCCCCTTGTCCGCACCGAACATGCACTTTATTGCAATGCCTGACTATTGCTAATTGACGGCAAAGTCATAACATTTCGCTATGGCTTTGGATCCGCGTCAATTGCGCGCCTTTCTGGCGATCGTCGATTCCGGGAGCCTCGGACTCGCGGCCGAGGCCTTGCACGTCACTCAACCGGCTCTCAGCCGCATCGTGCGCCGCCTCGAATCTCAGCTCGGCGTGCCGCTCTGCGAACGCCGCACGACGGGCATGGAGCTCACGAGTTACGGCCAGGCGCTGCTACCACATGCCACTGTGTTGAGTGCCGAAGGTGCGCGCGCGATCGAACAGATCAACGCGTTGCGGGGACTCGGTCTTGGCACGATCCGCATCGGCGCGGTCGCCAGCGCCGCGATCATGCTGCTGCCCGCGGTGCTCGATCGAATCCTCACGCGCTGGCCGAACCTGCAGGTGCAGATTACCGAGGCCGTCGAAGACCTGCTGACGGTCGCCCTGACGAACAACGCAATCGACATCGCGATCTCGGGTCCGCTCACTGAGAGCGCCGATATCGTGCAGGTAGCCGAACACAAATTCACCGACCGCTACTCGGTGATCACAGCGGCGCGTCATCCACTGCAGCAGCGCACGGGCCTGACCATTCACGATCTCGCCGAGGCGCAATGGGTGATGCCACCCGACGAAGCGGAACCGCGCCGGCAATTCAACGCATTGGCGGCACGTCTCGGCGCGGCGCCGCCGCGCATCGCCGTCGAGACGCGCTATCCGGCCGTCATCAAGGCTCTGGTGGCGGGCACAAAATTTCTGGGCTGGCTACCCGAGCCTCTCATTACGGCGGAGACGGCTGCCGGGCTGATTCAACCGCTCACGGTCGAGGACATGGACATGCAGCGGCGCTTCTTTGTGTATCGCCGCCGGCGCAGCTCAACGCCACCGCCGGTGCAAAAGTTTCTTGAAGCCTTGAGCACCATCGAAGACTGAAGCTGTCGGTTGCGAGCGACAGGCATCTGTAGGCGCGATCCCACAGATCGATGCGGCATCGTGCAATTCCACTCTCGGTGCCCATTCGGCAAGATAACGACCGTGGGGCAAATGCAGATTCGACAGAATGGTCGCTGCATCTCCGCAAGGGGCCGCTGAATGCGGCCCCCACTTTTTGGGGAGCCGGTGCGCTTGAGCCGCGCGGCTCAGCGCACGGTAAAAAGAATCTGATCGAGCACCCGACCCGTCGTATCCGCCACAACGACCCGCCAGGCACCCGAGGTCGGCGCCCAGAGCACTTGAGAATTCGCTGGACCTATCTCCGTGCCATTCAACAGCAACGTCATCGACGCGCTTGCGCCCTTCACGGAAATCGGAATCCTCTGTCGATTCGCCGGGATATCCGGATCGAGCGCGATCACCATGCCGTTTGCCGGGCTCGCAATCCGCGCGATCGCGCCCGATTCCGCGACTGCCGACACATGGTGCGTCTGCGTGTTGTCGAGATACCATTCGCGGCGCGCCGTCTCGACCGCCGGCGAAAACTCTGTCGCCGCTGCAATGACGCCCGTCGGCGGCGCCGGCGCTTGCGATGAACGATCAGCGTGCAACGCCGTCATGATCTCCTGCCACACGGGCGCGGCACCCGTCACACCGCTCACTTCGTGCATCGAGTCGCCTTCAAAATTACCGACCCAGACGGCGACTGTGTAGCGCTGTGAGAATCCGACACACCAGTTGTCGCGCATGTCTTTGCTCGTGCCCGTCTTGGCAGCGCTCCAGAATGACGTATTGAGATGATTGTCGAGCCCGAACGTCACCGTGCGCGCCGCGCGGTCGCTCAGAATATCGGTGACGATGAAACTCACATCCGCCGGCAGGACCGCACGCTCGCCAGACGTCGCGACCCGCTGCACATGGATTGTGCTCCACCGCCCGCCCCGCGCGAGCACTCGATACGCCTGTGCCTGTTCCCAAAGCGTCACTTCAGCGGAACCCAATGCAAGCGCATAGCCATAGAAGTCGCCGTCCTGCGTGAGTCCCGCGTAGCCAAGTTCCCGCAATCGATCGCGGAAGCTGTCCACGCCCACCAGCACCAGAGTGCGCACCGCGGGCACGTTGAGCGAGCTGCCGAGAGCCGTCCGCACACTCACGATCCCTTTGAAGTCGCGGTCGTAGTCCTGCGGTAGATAAACGCCGGTCGCCGTATCGAGATTGAGTGCCGAGTCATCGAGGAGTGACGCCGCAGTCAGATAGCGCCGCTCGATCGCCATCTCATAGAGAAAGGGCTTCAGGGTCGACCCGGCCTGGCGTTGCGCACGCACGCCGTCGACACTCCCGGCCGTCGAATGCGGCCCCGCCGATCCGACGTACGCGAGTACGTCGCCACTTTCGTTGTCGACGACGAGCGCCGCGCCATCGCGCACGTTGCGATTGTCGAGATCGGCGAGACGGCGACTCAACGCCTCGTGCGCGATACGCTGCACGCGCGCATCGAGCGTTGTCGCGACACGCTGGCCGGGTGTCTTCAAGAGCGCATTGGCGAGTTGCGGCGCGAGGTGCTCCGAGGTTTCCGGGCGTGAGGCGCGACTCAGAATCACTGCCGCCGCTGCTTCGATGCGCTCGCACGACGCTGCCACGTGTCGCGCGAGGGCCCGGGCGCACGCGCGCGCAACCACACGGTCCGCCGTTGCATTCGGGGCCGGCAGCAATGCGGCAAGCACGAGGCCTTCCTCGAGCGTAAGACCGGAGGGCGCCTTGTCGACCAGGAGCTCCGAGGCGGCGCCGATGCCTTGCAGTTCGCGCCGGAAGCCCAGCAGATTGAAATAGGCCTCGAGTATCTGCCCTTTGGTCCACTGCGCTTCGAGGCCTTGTGCAATTCGAATCTGTGTCCACTTGCGGCGCCAGGGTTCACTTGCCCCACGCGCGGGAACGCCCGCATCGATGAGACCCGCGAGCTGCATCGTGATCGTGCTCGCTCCCCGAGTCCGCCCGAGAACGAGATCGTCGCGGATCGCACTGATGGCACCGACCCAATCGACGCCGGAGTGATTCCAGAACCGCCGATCCTCGCCGTCGATCACGGCGGACACGAATGCAGGCGAAATCGCAGCAAGCGGCACCCACTCGAAGCGACGCACGCCGAAGTTCACGCGCGTTTCATCGAGCAGTTCGCCGTGACGATCGATGAGATACGCCTCGGACGGCGTCCATCGCGCATGGACTGCCGCGAATTCCGGTACGTCAGCGGCTGGCCATAACACCAACACGGCGAGCGCCAACAGCGGAACCGCTGCCAGCACTCCGGCGCTGATCAGTAGACGCCGTGAACCTCTCTTCATGGGGCAGGACCCACGACGACCGCCGCGTTTGGCGTTTCGGCGAACATCTCCGGCGCGTACATCGCTTCCACCCGGGTCGCGGGCAGCAGGAACGTGCCCGGGTTGTTGAGGCGCACGGTGTACTCCACTGTCCACTTGCCCTTCGGCACGAAGCGGTAGTACGAGCGGAAGGCTTCGAAGTGTCGCTCCTCGTACGCCGGCCACACCCAGCCCTTGCGCTCTTCGCCGCGCGTCAGGATCTGCGACTGCCCGCCGAGTCCGCTGCCCAGAATGGTCGCTCCTCCCGGTACCGGATCGTCAACGACGACCCAGGTCATATCCGACTGCGACTCGAGCTCGAGACGCACGCGCGCCACATCGCCGCGTGTCCAGCGACCTGCGACTGCCTGCGTGACCGGCGTCACGGTGCGATTGATCTTGTAGCCCGTCGAGAGCGGCGCATCGAGCGGGAGTGCCGCCGTCGCACGCACCATGATCCACGGACTGCCCGTCCCACCGTGTTTCACATCGAGCAAAGCGAGTTGATTGAGCCACGGTAGATCGACCTGAGCCGGCATTCCAGTCTGCGCCCAGCTCACCGACTTCCGTGTGGCGCCATACTGGATGGCCGTGTTGCCGGTGACGGGCGTCGACTCGAAGGCTGCTGAGAACTTCTCGAGCGCCAGCACGCCCCAGGCGTTCGCGACTGTCGTGTTCCAGTGGCCGCGCTGCTGACGGCCGATGGCACCGCGCACGAGCCGCGGGATGTCCTCGCGCCACGCAGGCTGATTGAGCACAGCGAGCAGCATGCGCACCGAATTCGAATCCTCGGAGATCATGAGCCACCACAGCGCATCGCTGCGCTCTGTGGAAAAGCCCATCGTCGTGCCCTGGAAGTTGAGGCGCGAACGCAGAACCGTCTCGGCGACGCGCCGCTGCTCCGCCGCTTTCGGAATGTTCGGGACTCGCTGCAGGATGCCGAGCCAGTCGAGCACTGCGGATGTGGGCCAGAGATTTGGCTCGATCGCAATGCTGTCGAGCATGCCGGATTGCGCCGCTCCGTAACGCGACAGCGCATCGATCGCCGCGAGCTTGCGGATTGCGAGATCCGCGGTGGGCAGTGCCGACCCTCGGATGATACGGCCCGCGACAAAGTGGGTCAGCGCATCGATACTCCGCTGCCGCGAACTCTCAGGAATTTCCCAACCGGCTTCCTGCGCAATCGCGAGCACATAAGCCGTGAGCGTATCCTCCCCCTCGAGCCACTCCGAGGGGAAGTACTTCAGGAGCCCGTCGCGATCGGTGTACGCCGGCAAGCGCGCCATCCAGGAGTCCCACATCGCGCGGTCGCGTAACGCAACCGCGCGCGAGGTGCTCTGTTCAAGGCAGGCATAGGGATACCAGCTCATGTACTCTCGAATGCCATCCATGCCGTCGCTCAGATGTGCGCGCAGACCAATCTCCAGCCCGCCGCGGCCGACGATTGCACCTTTGGGACGCTCAGCGGGAATCGACAGCGGTGCAGTGAGCTGTGCAATCGTCGCCTGATACGTGCGCACGGGAAACGCGGGGATCACGGACTGCGTGATCTTCACCGTGTCGCGCGCATTGCCATCGACCTGGCGCGCGGCGACCGTCCAGGCGAGCTTGCTCGCACCCACGGGCACGACGGCCTGCCATGCAACGTCTCTCGCTTCACCCGCCTTCAATTCGAGGTGCATGGCCTGTGGTGATGGACTGATCGCCGGACTTGCTTTCGGTGTCAGCTCGACCTGTAAAGCAT
>JBGPLJ010000227.1:0-6096 GCA_041486385.1 Steroidobacteraceae bacterium | reverse complement strand
GTCGACGCGCTCGTCCATTTCTCCGAGCGCCGCCCGCTGACGCGCATGCCATGGCCTGAGCTTGCGGGCAAGGTCAGAGTTCTGGCGACCGAGCTGCGCCGGCGCGGCGTCCGTCCGGGTGATCGCGTGGCCGCGTATCTTCCCAACGGTCCCGAGGCGGTCATCGCGATGTTCGCGACCACCAGCATCGGCGCGATCTGGTCGGGCTGCGGCCCGGATTTCGGCACGCGCGGAGTGCTCGATCGATTCTCACAGCTCGCACCCAAGGTTCTGTTCTGCGTCGACGGCTATCAGTACGGCGGCAAACCTTTCAATCGCAAGGCGGAAGTGCGCGCCATCATCGGCGAGCTGCCCTCGCTCGAGCACGTCGTCTATCTGCCGTACCTCGACCCGGCCGACCGTGCGCCGCTCTCGGACCATACCGTTCTCTGGGATGAGCTGCTCGATCGGCCGGCAGTGCCGGCGAGCTCCTTTCAGTTCGAGCAGGTGCCGTTCGGACACCCGCTGTGGATTCTCTTTTCGTCGGGCACGACGGGCCTGCCGAAGCCGATCGTGCACGGCCACGGCGGAATACTCCTCGAACAGATGAAGCTGCTGCACTTTCACATGGATGTGCCGGCGCACGACCGGATGTTCTTCTTCACCACCACCGGCTGGATGATGTGGAATTTCCTCGTGAGCGCGCCGCTCGCCAACGTCTGCCCTGTGCTCTACGACGGCAATCCGGCCTGGCCGGAGGCGGATATCCTGTGGAAGACGGTCGCGGAGACGGGAACGAGTTTCTTCGGGGCAAGCCCTACCTACCAGCAGATTCTCGAGAAGCAGGGCATCGTGCCGCGCGAGCGCTTCGATCTCACGAAACTGAAGACCGTGATGCTGGCTGGCTCGCCCGTATCCCCGGAATGCATGCTCTGGTTCTACCAGAATGTGAAGGAAGATCTCTGGGTGCAGACGGGCAGCGGCGGCACCGATGTCTGCACGGGCTTCACGGGCGGCGTCCAGACCCTGCCCGTGTACGCCGGTGAAATGCAGGCCCGCAACCTCGGGGCCGCGGCGTACGCGTTCAATCCGCAGGGGCAAAGCGTCGTCGACGAAGTCGGCGAACTCGTCATCACCGAGCCCATGCCTTCGATGCCCGTGTGCTTCTGGAACGATACCGACAATCGCCGCTATCTCGAGTCCTACTTCCAGGAATTCCCGGGCGTGTGGCGCCACGGCGATTTCTTCCGCGTGAACAAGCGTGGCGGTTGCTTTGTCCTCGGCCGCTCCGACGCCACGCTCAATCGGCATGGCGTGCGCATCGGCACGGCGGAAATCTACCGCTCGCTCGCATCGCTCCCTGAGATGGATGATTCGCTGATCGTGAACCTTGACCTGCCGGGCGGGCGTTTCTTCATGCCGCTCTTCGTCAAGTTGAAGGAGGGCAAGCGCCTCGACGCCGCGATCGAAGAGCGCATCAAACAGAAATTGCGGACGGAGTACTCGCCACGGCACGTGCCCGACAAGATCTATCAGGTCGAAGATATTCCGCATACGCTCACGGGCAAGAAGCTGGAGGTTCCGGTGCGCCGCATCCTGATGGGTGTGCCGCCGGAGAAAGCCGCCAACCGCGACGCCGTGGCGAACCCGAAGGCCCTCGATTACTTTGTGACTTACACCGCGAGCCAAAGGGACTATTCCCTGGCTGCGACCTGACGAGGAGATTTCAGTGGAACAAGTACAACTGCTGATCGGCGATCGCGACGTCCCTGCGTCGAAATCCGCGACCTACGATCGCGTCAATCCGATTTCAGGCGAGACCGTGTCGCGGGCGGCCGCTGCCTCGGTGGAGGACGCGCTCGCCATCGTTGAATCGGCGGCGCAGGCCTTTGCGAAGTGGTCGGCGACGGGACCGAGCGAGCGCCGCGCCAAACTGATGAAGGCGGCGGACCTCCTGGAGTCGCACGCCCAGCAGTTTGCGGCGCTGGTGCTGGCCGAAACCGGCGCGACCGCCGGCTGGGGTCATTTCAACGTGCATCTCGCGGCCGGCATGCTGCGTGAAGCCGCGTCGATGACGACGCAGATCCAGGGCGAGGTCGTGCCCTCCGATGTGCCGGGGTGCCTGGCCATGGCGGTGCGCCAGCCGGCTGGCGTGGTGCTCGGCTTCGCGCCGTGGAATGCGCCGATCATTCTCGGTGTCCGCGCGATCGCCATGCCACTCGCCTGCGGCAATACCGTCATTCTGAAAGCTTCGGAGATCTGCCCGGCCACGCATCGCCTGATCGGCGCGGTGCTGCGCGAGGCGGGTCTCGGCGAAGGCGTCGTCAACGTCATCACCAATGATCCGAAGAACGCCGCGGAGGTTTCCGAGGCGCTCATCGGCCATCCGGCCGTGCGGCGCGTGAATTTCACCGGCTCGACGCGTGTCGGGAGGATTCTGGCGATGACCGCGGCCAAGTACTTGAAGCCGATCCTGCTCGAGCTCGGCGGCAAGGCGCCGCTTGTCGTTCTGGATGACGCCGATGTCGACGCCGCTGTCGATGCGACGGTTTTCGGCGGGTACGTCAACTCCGGACAGATCTGCATGTCGACCGAACGCGTTATCGTCGATGAGAAGATCGCCGATCAATTTGCGGGCAAGCTCGCCAAGCGCATCGGGAGCCTCCCGTCTGGCGATCCGCGCAAAGGCGAAGTAGTGCTCGGCTCGGTCGTCGGTCAGCCAACGGTCGATCGCGTGCAGCGGCTCGTCAAGAGCGCCGTCGGCAAAGGCGCCAAAGTGCTCGTCGGCGGCGAGGCCACCGGTACGCTCATGAAGGGTATTGTTGTCGATTACGTAACGCCCGACATGGATTTGTTCCGCGAAGAATCCTTCGGACCGCAAGTGTCGATCACACGCGTGAAGACGGTGGACGACGCGGTACGGCTCGCGAACGACACCGAATACGGCTTGGCCGCGGCGGTTTTCGGCCGCGACATCGCGCGCGCCCTCGGTGTTGCGAGGCGCATCGATTCCGGCATCTGCCATGTGAATGGACCGACGGTGCACGACGAAGCGCAGATGCCATTCGGCGGCGTCAAAGGTTCCGGCTATGGCCGCTTCGGCGGCAAAGCCGGCATCGACGCGTTCACCGAATTGCGCTGGATCACCATCCAGACGACTCCGCGCCACTATCCCTTCTGACCTCGCCGAAGTCCGGCATCTGTCGCGTCAGCGCCATGAGCATGAAGTAAGCGCAGCAGCCGCCTGACGATGACACTCAATCGCAGAGATTTCCTTGGCGGTTCGGCCGCCGTGCTCGCGGCCAGCGCGTTCGGCGCGCCGCTCGAGGCCCAGGCAGAAAACAAGGCAGAGAACAAGGCAGAAAAGCTGCCGCTGCCGGAATTGCTCGGCTCCTACTGGACGTTCGCGGGCGGCGCGCTGCCGCATACCGAAAAAGAGTTCGCGACGTTCGACTTTCGCGATCGCGTCGAGGCTCTCTCCAGGGCGGGTTTTCGCGGCATGGGGTTGTGGCACGCGGATCTCGCGAAGATCCTCGAGAAGCGCACGCTCAGGGAAATGCGGAGCATCTTCGCGGACAACGGCATCAAGCACGTCGAGCTCGAGTTTCTGACTGACTGGTTCCTCGCGGGCGAGAAAAGGAAAGCATCGGATGAACGCAAGAAGCTCCTGCTCAGGGCGGCCGAGGTGTTTGGCGCACGTCACGTCAAGGTGGGCGATTTCGACAACAGCCGGATCGAAATGCCGCAGCTCATCGAAGCCTGGCGCGCGCTCTGCAAGGACGGCGCGGAACACGGCACGCGGATTCTCTTTGAACTGATGCCGTTCTCGATGCTGACATCGCTCAAGGACACGCTCACGATGCTCGATGGCGCGGGCGCGAAGAACGGCGGCCTCATGTTCGACTTCTGGCACATCGAGAAGCTCAGGATCCCCTACGAGGAGTTGCGCGCGGTGCCGCTCAAGTACATTCTCGGCGTCGAGATGAACGACGGTTATCGAAAACCGCCGCCCGAGTGGAGCCTCGTCGAGGAAACCCTCAATCACCGGAAATTCTGCGGCACCGGCGAGTTCGACGTGCATGCCATGATTTCGGCGCTCGCCGTTGCGGGCTTCCATGGCCCTTACGGCATCGAGGTACTGTCGAGCGATGTGCGCAAGCTCCCGCTTGCGGAGGTCGTGACGACAGCTTTTACGACCACGACGGCCGCGCTCGACTGCGAATGCCGCGCGCGCTACCAGAGTCACTGAAAACAAGTCACCGAACGAGAAGAGCCATGGCCAATACACCGCGCCGCACACCGGACCTGATCGCTTCGTACTGGACCTTTGGGGGTGGCGCCTTGCCGCATACCGACAAGGAATACAGCACCTTCGAATTCAAGGAGCGCATCGAAGCGGTGGCACGCGCGGGCTTCAAGGGCGTCGGTCTCTGGCACGCCGACCTCGAGCACGTGATGAAGACCCGCAGCTTGAAGGAGATGAGGAAGATTCTCGACGACAACGGCATGCAGCACATCGAGATCGAATTTCTCGGCGACTGGTTTCTTCAGGGCGAGAAGCGGCGCGAGGCGGACCAGCGCAAGAAGTTGCTGTTCGACGCGGCGGTGCAGCTCGGCGGCCGGCACGTCAAGGTCGGCGATTTCTTCAACACCCAAGTTCCCATGCCGCAGATGATCGACGAGTTCGGCAAGCTCTGCCGCGAAGCGGAGAAGATCGGCACGAAGATCGGATTCGAGATCATGCCGTTCTGCGAGATCAATACGCTCGCGAAGGCCAGGGCGCTCTGTGAGGGCGCGGCACCGAAGAACGGCGGCATTATCTTCGACCTCTGGCACATCGTGAAGCTCAAGATTCCGTACGCTGACGTGTGGAAGTTTCCCAAAGAATATTTCCTCGGCGTCGAGATCAACGACGGGTACTTGAAGCCGCCGACGCAGGATCTCGCCGAGGAAACGACGCAGTACCGAAAGCTCTGCGGACACGGAGAGTTCGACGTGAAGGGCTTCACGTCGATGATGGCGGGTTCGCACTACAGGGGGCCCGTCGGTATCGAAGTGCTGTCGAAGGATATTCGGCCGTGGCCGCTCGAGAAGATTGCGGTGACGGCCTTCAAGACAACGGCCGCGCAGTTCGACTGACAGTTGATCCTGCTAGCCTTGGCCGGGGAGGTCCTTTTCCGACCGCCGTAAACCCATCCCTGGGGGCTCCGAGAAGAACGTCCTGTTTTTCACGGTCGCAAAAGGACCTCCCCGGCCAAGGCTAGCTGTGTCGTAGTGCGATCAGCGCCCTGCGCAAGGTCTTCTTCACAGTTCAGGTCAGGGCGGCGATGAGTTCGGCGCGCAGGTCGCCTTTGAACTTCGGCAGGCATTGCCTGAGCGAGGTCATGCTCGCGGCGATGAATTTGCGATCGCTGCCGGCCCGTTCGTAGAACTTCGCCACCGCGGTCGTGAGTACGGCCGGATCGGCATCGACAATGATCATTGCGTGCGAGAGCAGGGCCCCGCCGTCGGCGCGGGCCGTGCGGCGCTGGGCAGTGCCGGCGATCTTGCGGCCGTTGACCAGTACGTTGTACTTGCCATCGCAGAACGAGCCGTGGGCCGGGCCGATCGTCGCGCTGACGCCGAAGTGAGCGAGCGCGGCGACAATGGGCTTGCAGACGAGTTCATAGCCATGGGCGAGAGCGGGCGGCGAGCCGCTCCACGAAGTCAGCACGGTATAACAGAGGACGCCAGGTCCGAGCGGCACGGCCGACCCGCCGCTTGTGCGCACGGAGACCGGCCAACCATCGATGGCCGATGCATTCGCGGCATTCGCGAAGCGCGGCAGCTGTCGATCCGAGGGCGAAACGACGAGCACCGGCTGGCTCTCCCAGACGAGTGTCCGCGAGGGCAGGGTATGTGCAGTGAATTCAGCGAGCAGCGACTGTTCGAGCGCGAGCGTCACGCGGGCTCGATGGTGCCGACGACCTGGCCTTTGCGAATGGTCGTTTCCGGTTGCACGAGGATCTTCAGCCGGCCGCTGGCGGGCGCCTGCAATTCGAGCTCCGCTTTCTCGACGGTGATCTCGGCAATGAGCGCGCCCTTCTGCACGGCGCTGCCGTCACCGCAGACCCACTT
>JBGPLJ010000226.1:0-6102 GCA_041486385.1 Steroidobacteraceae bacterium | reverse complement strand
CGGGCATCGACGTGCTGATGTTCCGCCCGGACGACGAGCTGAAGCGCCTCGCGCGGCTCGCTGTCGAACTGAACATCGACGCCAACTTCGTCGAAGGCGCGAGCCCCGAGAACATCCTGTCGACGCTGCGCAAGCTCGGTGAACCGGGGGCGCGTTGGCTGAAGGCGCTCGATGAAGCCCGTGACCCGTGGTTCAACACCTCGACCGGTGACGGCTTCTATCATCACCACCGCAGCTGGAACGACGATCTTTCAGTGCCGTTCTCCGCCCTGCCGCGCTACATGCGGCTCGTCCGGGAAGGCAACGATCTCGAACGACCGACCGAGACTCTGAAGAAAGAGCGCGCGCGCATCACCGCGGAATACCGCGCGCTCCTCAAGACGGACGAGGATCGCGGCGCGTTCGATCAGATGCTCGGGCTCTGCCTGCTGGTGTTCCCGTACGTCGAGGATCACAAGTTCTACTGCGAGCACTGGTTCACAACGCGCTTCTTCGCCAAGGTGCGCGAGTTCGGCGCGCTGCTCGCGCGCAAAGTCGTGCTCGCCGATGGCGAGGACGTGTTTCACCTGAAGCACTTCGAAGTCGATCAGGCGCTCGTAGACGTGATGCTCTCCTGGGCTGCGGGTTCGCCGCCTGTCGGCGCCGCGCACTGGCAGCCGATCGTCAAGCGGCGCAAGGAGATTCTCGAGAAATTCAAGGACTGGCAGGCGCCGCCCGCGATCGGTCCGATGCCGGACAGTATCGAAGACCCCGCGGTGCAGATGCTGTGGGGAATCACGTCGGAAACGCTGACGTCGTGGTCGCGCGTGCCGGAAGCGAAAGATGCCTATGAGATTCGCGGCTACGCGGCGTCGCCAGGTGTCGCCGAGGGCATCGCACGCGTGTTGACGAGCGCCAACGATATTGGGCAGATTCGCGAGGGCGACATTCTCATCTGCCCCGTGACGAATCCGAGTTGGGCGCCCATCTTCGGCAAGATTCGCGCGGCAGTCTCCGACATCGGCGGCACGATGTCGCACGCTGCGATCGTCGCGCGCGAATACGGCATGCCTGCGGTCGTGGGGACCGGGACGGCGACCAAGCGCATCAAGACGGGGCAGCGGGTGCGTGTCGATGGCACGACCGGCGTTGTCACTCTGCTCGACTGAATCATGGTCTACTCGTTTCGAAGGTGCAGTCTCGACCGGGGAAGTCCTTTCGGGACCGCCGTGAATACGTCCCTGTAGGCTTCGGAAAAAACATCCTGTTTTTTACGATCCCGAAAGGACTTCCCCGGCCGAGACTGCACCAACTACTCCGATCAACTGACGACTAACTTTTGCACCTTTCACTATGACGCCATCGAGCAACACGCACGTTGAGTGGTTTGAAGACATCCGCATCGCCTCGCGTCCCACGGTTGGGGGCAAGGGGGCGAGCCTCGGTGAGCTCACGCATGCGGGGATTCGCGTGCCGCCCGGATTTGTGGTGACGACAGGAGCGTTCGAGGCGAGTCTTGCAGCGCTTGACCGCGATGGAGCGATCCGGCGCGCCGTGAGCGCACTCGATGGCAAGGACCTCGTGCACGTCGGTCATGTGACGCTCGGAATTCGCGAGCGCATCGAGCACGCGCCGCTGCCGGCAGCCATCGAAAAATCGATTGTCGAGGCGCATGCGCGACTCTGCGAAGCGGACAGGAATGCGCCGGTTGCGGTGCGTTCGAGCGCAACGAGCGAAGACAGCGCCGCAGCTAGCTTCGCGGGACTGCAGGACACTCTGCTCTGGGTGCGAGGCGCCGAGGCCGTGATCGCCGCGCTGCGCACTTGCTGGGCGAGTCTCTACAGCGTCGAGTCGGTGAGCTACCGTTTGCGGCTCGCGTTGCCCGAGTCGCAGGTCGCCATGGGCGTCGTCATTCAGCGCATGGTCGACTCGCGCTCCTCGGGCGTCATGTTTACGCGCAGCCCGACCACGGGCGACCCTTCGGTGATCGCGATCGAAGGCAGCTGGGGACTCGGTTCCGCGATCGTGAGCGGCGCCGTCACGCCGGACAAATTCGTCATCAGCAAAGTCACGGGCGACATCGTGGCGCGGACGGTGGCGGCGAAACACATCGAGCACGTGCCTGAAATGCCGCAAGGCGTCCGCACGCTGGAGGTGGCCGCCGAGCGGCAATCGGTCCCGTGTCTGTCGGATGCGGAAATCGGCGGCCTGGTCGAGATTGCCAAGCGCGTCGAACGACACTACGGCACGGCGCAGGACATCGAATGGGCGGTGGATCGCGCCGGCGCCACGTATCTGCTGCAGAGCCGGCCGGAAACGGTCTGGTCCGCCCGCGAAGTGAAGCCGCTCGCCGCGCCCAAGCAGAATCCGTTCGACCACGTGCTCGCGGCGCTGAGCGGAAAACCCCGCGCATGAATCTCACGCATGCAGACGTCGAGGAAATCCTGCAGCTCCTCGACGCATCGCCTTTTGATGAACTCGAGCTCGAAACCGATCGTTTCAAGTTGATCCTGCGCCGTTCAGCCGCGCCGCAGGGCGGCTGGACGCAGCAGACGGAGACTCGATCGAAAGCGAAAGTCGTCGCGAGCGCTCCGGGCAAGGCAACCGCCGCAGCTGCTGCACCGGCGATTGACAAGGACGACGGCACGCTGCCCGTGCGTGCGCCGCTGATCGGTACGTTCTACCGGGCGCCGAAGCCCGGCGCGCCGCCATTTGTCGACGCCGGCACCAGGGTGACCGCCGACACGGTCGTCGGCATCGTCGAAACGATGAAGCTCATGAACTCCGTCATGGCCGGGACGGCGGGTGTCATCGTTGCAATCGAAGCCGCGGATGGCGAGTTCGTCGAGCAGAATCACGTGCTCATGCGCGTGCAGCCCGCGACATGACGAGCATTCGCCGGCTCATGATCGCGAATCGCGGCGAGATTGCCGTGCGCATCATCCGCACCTGCCGTGAACTCGGTATCGAAACCGTCCTCGCTGCATCGGAAGCGGATATTGATTCCGTGCCCGCGCGACTCGCAGACCGCACAATGCGCATCGGTGCCGCGGCGCCCGCCAGCAGCTATCTCAACATCGACGCGCTCGTCACCGCCGCCATCGAGGCGCGCGTCGACGCGGTTCATCCCGGTTACGGTTTTCTTGCGGAGAACGCGGCATTCGCCGAGCGCTGTCACAGCGCCGGCATCACCTTCGTCGGACCCGACATCGATCAGCTCCGCGCCGTCGGTGACAAACTCGAAGCGCGGCGTCACGCCGTCGCGGCAGGCCTGCCGGTGGTGCCGGGCGGTTCCGTCACGACGCTCACCGAGGCGCAATCCATCGCGGGCGACATCGGCGTGCCTTTGCTGGTGAAAGCGGTCGCTGGCGGCGGCGGACGCGGCATGAAGCTCGTTCGAAACATCGCGGATCTTCCGGCGATGCTCGACCTCGCGATGTCCGAGGCAAAAGCCGCCTTCGGCGACCCGCGGGTATATCTCGAACGTTTCGTCGCCTCGGGACGTCACGTCGAAGTGCAGTTGCTCGGCGACGGCGAGCACATCATTCATCTCGGCGACCGCGACTGTTCCGTGCAGCGCCGCTATCAGAAACTGATCGAGGAAGCGCCGGCGCCGGGGCTCCCGGAGAAGTTGCGGGCGGCAATGCACGCAGCCGCGGTCGCGTTCGGCCGGCACCTGCGCTATCGCGGCCTCGGCACGGTCGAGTTTCTTGTCGACACGCTGCGGAGCGACTTTTATTTTCTTGAAATGAACGCCCGCATCCAGGTCGAGCATCCCGTGACCGAAGCGATCACGGGCCTTGACCTCGTCGCGGAACAAATCGCGGTCGCAGAGGACCGGCCCTTGCGCCTCAAACAAATGGATGTGCACTGGCGGGGTCACGCCCTTGAATGTCGTGTAAACGCGGAAGACGCGCAGCGCGACTTTCGCCCAAGCCCGGGCACGGTCCGCACGGCGATCTTTCCGGCGGGTGTCGGCGTGCGCGTCGACACGCATATCGAGTCCGGCGCACGCGTGCCGCCCTTTTATGATTCACTGCTCGCGAAGATCATCACCAGCGGCGCCGACCGTGCAGAATCGCTGCACAGGATGAGCACAGCGCTTGGCCTGTGCCATATCGAGGGTGTCGAGACGAACGTCGCGATGCACTCGGCCGTCATCGCGGAGCCTGACTTCATGCGCGGCGGCGTTGACACTTCGTGGTTTGCAGGCTGCTTGACCAGGTCCCAGAACAAAGTCCCATAGCCAATGCGCCTCAAGCCCGACATCCGCCGCCGGCTCGCAGGCACTCGCGGCTTCGTCTTCGACATGGACGGCACGCTCGTTCTCGGCGACAAGAACAACAAGGGATTGCGCGCGCTCCCTGGCGCCGCTCGTACGCTCAATGAATTGAAGCGGCTGCGCGTGCCCTACGTGATTCTCACGAACGGCACGGTGCGCACGCCGCGCGAATACGCCGTGATGCTGAGACAAGCGGGCCTCGCCGTGCGCGCCGATCGCGTGATGACGCCGGCAAGCGTTGCAGGCGAGGCACTATTCAGGGCGGGATACCGGCGCGTGCTCGTACTCGGCGGACGCGGTGTATCGCGCCCGCTGATCGATGCGGGACTGGAAGTGGCTTTACCGCGCGCGCCACACCCGGGAAAGATCGACGCAATTTTCGCCGGGTGGTACCGCGAGTTTTCCATGGACGATCTGGAAGCCGCGTGCAATGCAGTCTGGCAGGGCGCGCATCTCTACACTGCTTCGATGTCGCTCTTCTTCGCGACCGCACATGGCCGCGCCATCGGCACTTCGCGAGCCATCTGCGCGATGATTACGAGTCTCACGGGCGCGCGGGCGCGCGTGCTCGGCAAACCTTCGCTCGCCGCCCTGCTCTCGGCCAGCCGTCATATGCGTGTACCGACCAGAGATCTCGCTGTGATCGGCGATGACCCCATGCTTGAAGTCCCGATGGCGCATCGCGGGCGCTCGCTCGCGATCGCCGTCAATTCCGGACTTGGGCGTGCCGATGCGTTCGCGCACCTTCCGCGTGACCGCCATCCGCACATTACGGTGCACAGCGTGCGCGAGTTTCTCGCGGTCTATATGGATGCAGTAAGATCGGAAACATGAGCCCAAGAAGATGAGCAAATACCAGTCCCGCATCGACGTCGCCAGCCTCACCGCGCTCGACATTCACACACACGCAAACGTTTCCGGACGCGACGCGCCGGATCCGTGCTCGGTCATCCTCGACGAAGCGATGGCCAAGTATTTCAAATCGAAGAAGCCGCCGACGATTCCGCAAGTCGCCGACTACTACCGTCAGCGCAAGATGGCGGCCGTGATATTCACGGTCGACTCCGAATCCGCAATGGGTCTCACCCGCATCGCGAACGAGGAAGTTGCCGAGGTCGCCGCCGAAAACAACGATGTGTTGATTCCGTTCGCCAGCATCGATCCGGCAAAAGGCAAGATGGGCGTACGCGAAGCGCGACGTCTTATCGAAGACTACGGCGTGCGCGGATTCAAATTCCATCCCTCGTCGCAGGGTTTCTATCCGAACGATCGGCAGGCTTACCCGCTCTACGAAGTGATCGCCGGCGCGAAACTGCCCGCGCTCTTTCACACCGGTCAAACCGGCGTCGGCGCGGGCGTGCCGGGCGGACTCGGCATCCGCCTGAAGTACTCGAACCCGATGTACGTCGATGATGTCGCGGTGGACTTTCCCGACATGCCGATCATTCTCGCGCATCCATCCTTCCCGTGGCAGGACGAAGCGCTCTCGGTCGCGACCCACAAGCCGACCGTCTATATCGACCTCTCCGGCTGGTCGCCGAAATACTTTCCGCCGAATCTCGTGCAGTACGCGAATACGCTCCTGAAGGATCGCGTCCTCTTCGGCTCGGATTATCCGGTGATCACACCCGACCGCTGGATTGCGGATTTCGAGAAGCTGCCGATCAAGTCCGAAGTGAGGCCGCTGATCATGAAGGAGAATGCGGCGCGTCTTCTCGGGCTGAAGAAATAGGCGCAAGATCGTGGCGGCGGCGAACAAGCTGATGGGCAAGCGAGCATGACTGACATTGTCGTTCCCCAGGATCTGTGGGATTCGGAAGATGAGGGCGTTCTCGCCAAGT
>JBGPLJ010000225.1:0-6133 GCA_041486385.1 Steroidobacteraceae bacterium | reverse complement strand
GTTTGCGCGATGTGCCAGCCGGGCACTATCGCGTGCAGGCCGTGCTGCACCTCTACGAGACCTTTCACCGCAAAGACGGTCATGTCGTGAAGCTGCCGATGGACCGGGGCGAAGGCCAGCAGTGGAACAAGGCGCCGGGCAATCTCTATTCGACACCGCAGGAGATCGTTTTTGATCCGGGCTCAACCAGCGCTGTCGAGATCACGCTCGACAAAGTGATGCCGCCCATCGAGCCGCCGAAGGATACCGCGTACGTCAAGCACGAGCGCATCCAGAGCAAATTGCTCACGGAGTTCTGGGGCCGGCCGATGTATCTCGGCGCGCATGTGCTGCTGCCGGCAGGCTTCGCGGAGCACCCGAATGCGCACTACCCGCTCGCGATCTATCACGGTCACTTCCCCGACGACATCAGCGACTTCCGCGAAGTGCCGCCGGACGCCAATCTCAAGCCCGACTTCAGTGAACGCTTTCATCTGCCGGGCTATAACCGCATCCAGCAGGAAGAGGCCTACCGTTTCTACAAGCTCTGGACGGGCCCGAACTTTCCGCGCGCGATTGTCGTCGAGATCCAGCATGCGAATCCCTTCTACGATGATTCCTACGCGGTCGACTCCGCCAACGTCGGCCCCTACGGCGCCGCGATTCAGACCGAGCTGATTCCTTATCTGGAGAAGAAATACCGCGCACTCGGTGAGGGCTGGTCGCGCGCGGTCTACGGCGGATCGACCGGCGGGTGGGAAGCGCTGGCGGTGCAGGTCTTCTATCCCGATTTCTATAACGGCGCTTACGTCGCCTGCCCGGATCCGATCGACTTCCGCCGCTATCAGACCGTCAATATCTACCTGGATCCCAACGCGTTCTACGCGAGCAGCTACTGGAAGCGCACGCCGAATCCGGAAGAGCGCGATGCGATCGGTCACACCATCACGACGGTGGCGGAAAGCACGCGACACGAATTGGTGCTCGGCACGAACGGCCGCAGCGGTGAGCAGTGGGACATCTGGCAGGCCGTCTACTCGCCCGCGGGGGCCGATGGCTATCCCGCGCCGATCTGGGATCAGCGCACCGGCGTCATCGATCATCAGGTAGCCGAGTACTGGCGCGAACACTTCGACCTGATGGATATCGTCCGCCGCAACTGGGACCAAGGTCTCGGCGACAAGCTGCGCGGCAAGCTCCACATCTATGTGGGCACGATGGACACGTACTTTCTCGACGGCGCCGTACACCTCGCCGACGAATTCCTGTCGTCGACGAAGAATCCACCGTATGAAGGCGAAGTGGCCTACGGCCACGGCTTTGAGCACTGCTGGAACGGCGACCCCAATCAGCCGAACGCGATCTCACGCCTGCGCTACAACGAAATGTTCCTGCCGCGCATCGTCGATCACATCCTCAAGACGGCGCCGCCGGGCGCGGATCTTACGAGCTGGCGGTATTGACCTGCCGCCCGTTCACATCTCGACGCGAATGCCGAGGTTGAACGTTCGGCCGGCGAGCGGCGCCCACACGTCGGTAATCGGATCGCCGCCGGGCCCTGGAACGAGGCGGATCAGCGGGTCGAAGTTTGTCTGGCGTACATCCGTCAGATTCATCGCGTTGAAGAAGACCGCGGCTGCGCCCAGGCGAATTTCAGCCAGCACATTCAACTGGATGTACGAGCGGCTGGTGGCGCGATAGGGATTGTCGGCGAGTGTCTGTTTGCCGACATAGTCGAGCTCGAAACCGATACGCCCGCGTTTCTCGCTCTCGAAGATGGCGTCGATCGAGGCCGACTGTCGCGGCACGAGTGCGACCGGTCCGCGTGCACCGGTGGAAGTGGTCTCCGTCGCGTCGATGTAGCTCCAGGACGCGAGCGCGTGCAATGGACCTGCCACATAGCCAATCAGAACCTCAGCACCGGGTGCGCGTCGCCGCCCCGGCGCATTGACGAGCTCGAGCCGCTCGCCCGGTTGGGCCAAGACTTCGAGCGAGTCGCGGATCTCGGACGTGAAGAGGCTCAGATTCAAGTCCCAGCCCTCGTCCGCCCACTTCGCATCGAGAGACGCTGTCGTGGCGCGCTCCGCATGGAGATTTCCGAGAGGCATGAGCGCGCCCAGGCCAACTGCTTCGATCTCTTCGAGGAATGGCGTCGGCGCCGCGAATCCGCCGCCCACCGAAGCACGCAGGCTCCACTCGCTTTGCGGCACGCGGAATAGTGCCGAGAGTCGCGGGCTCACAAATGTGCCATAGGAGTTGTGTGCATCCACGCGCACGCTCCCCGCAAACGTAAGCCAGTCATTGGCCGCGAACTCGTCCTGCGCGAAGGCGGCAGGCACGTTGTAGATGTAGCTCACACCCGGAACAGCCGATACGGCCAGCTGGCTGTGCTCGAACGCGAGACCGAGAACCCACTGGTGCGCACCCGACCTGCCATTCCAGGCGCCTTCCGCGAATGCCGTCGTTTCAGTCGATGGCGTCACGTCGCTGCCGAACGTGCGATCGAGTTGATTCGACGTCACCGAGAGTCGGCCATTGAATTTGTCGCCGTTCGCAAGCTCCCAGGTGCTCACAGCGCCGGCATCGAACCGTCGTGTGCGAAGTTTTTCGGGGAACACGCGGCCATCGGGTAGCACGTGTCCCGGCAAGGTACCGCCGCTGCGATCCTCGTCCGTGTAGCCGGCGGTGAGAAAAAGTGAATGCCCGTCAGCTCCCTGCCACCAGGCGCGCGGCCGCAGCGTGATCCTCCGGTATCCGGACAAATCGGCCCAGCCGTCGCCATCGATGTCCTCAAGCGATTGATGGTGCGCGCCTGCGGTAAGCGTGCCGCTCCAGCGTGTGGCGCCCTTCGCGCTGAAGAATCCGACGAGATCCTGTCCGCCCCGTGACGTTGCATTCGCCAGCACCGAGGATTCCGCATCGGCGTTCTGTGACACCAGATTGAGTACCCCGCCGAGCGCGGAACCGCCATAGAGAGCGGAAGCAGCGCCCTTGATGACTTCGACTCGCTTGAGATCGAGCGGCGGCGTCTGCAGAAGCCCGAATGAGTCCGGCTCGACTCCAAGCGACGGCAGACCATCGGCCAGAACGAGCGTGTGCCGCGCCGGCAGTCCGCGTAGCTGCAGCCCTGCTCCCCCGAGGCCCGGCGCGCCCGCCTGCACCCGGATTCCCGGCAGCTCCTTGAGTAACGATGTGAGATTGCCCGGCTGGATCGTCAGGTTTTCCTCGATCTCTTCGGCCGGCACTGCTTCGATACGCAGCGGTTCGTCGCGAATCAGAGTGGCAATGCGAGTTGATGTAACGACGATTTGGTCGACCTGATCCTCGTCATCTGGGTCGGCCGCCAAGGCCAGCACGGATGAACAGGCAAGTAACAGAGTGCCCGCGAATGCCGCGATAGGGTGCGGACGGGCGGTGCGCAAAGCTATTCCGCACCAGCCGCTGTCGCCATTCCATTGCCGCGATAAATCACGCCACCCTTCATGACGAAGGTTACGTGTTCAAAGGCCGATGGATCCTTGAGCGGATCGCCATCTGTCGCCACGATGTCGGCGAAGTGTCCCGCCTGCACGGAGCCAATCCTGTCGGAGGCGCCGATCAGGTCCGCCGCATTGCGCGTGGCTGCGAGTACCGCCTGCATCGGGCTCATGCCGTTCGCGATGAGCAGCCCGAATTCCATCGCATGATCGCCTTCGCCAAGATCGGTACCGTAGGCGATCTTGACGCCGGACTTGACGGCCAGCGGCAGATTCTTCTTCGGCAATAGATCGTTGGCGAGCTCCTTCGGCGCCGTGCCCGGCGTGAGCAGCTCCGGATGATCGCGCGCGACGGTGTAGAACACATCGAAGACGGAAAGCGTCGGCACGAGATAGGTGCCGTGCGCTTTCATCAGCGCAAAAGTATCGGCGGTCGCAAACGAGCCGTGCTCGACGGAATCGACACCGGCGCGCACCGCATTCTCGATCGCGGCGGCTGGATAGATGTGGGCGGCGACCTTCATGCCGAGCGAATGCGCCGTATCGATGGCGACCTGCATCTCTTCGTTGGTCATGAGCTGCTGGCGCGGATCATCGCCTGTCGACGCGATGCCGCCGGAGGGCATGATCTTGATGAGGTTCGCGCCGCGCCGCTTGTGCTCACGCACGCGCAGGCGTGCTTCATCCGCCGTATCGACGATGCTGTAGTCCCACGCTGTGTGCGAGAGCGCCGGATCGAGGCCACTGCGCGGGTCGCCATGACCGGCGGTTGGGCCGAGGGCCTCGAGCGAGACCCAGAGGCGCGGCCCCGGGATCTTGCCGGCATCGATCGCGTTGCGCACGGCGACCGTTTCGTCGCCACCGCCGACATCGCGGGCACTCGTGAAGCCCTGCTGCAGCATCGCGCGGCCGAATACCGCCGCGTCGAATGCACGATCGATCGCGGAATGCGTCATGCGGTATTCGGTGTCATTGGTGCGGCTCGGCAGGAGCGATGAGATGTGCACATGACAATCGATGAATCCCGGTAGCACTGTTGCCTTGGAAAGATCCACAACCGATGCGCCCGATGGCGTCGTGAACCCCGAGTCGACGCGCACAATTCTATCGTCGTGAATGACGATTGAAACCCGTGTTCGCGGCGCATCCGACACCCCGTCGATCAGCGTACCTGCGTGAATGACTATGTCCTGTGCAAATGCCGGGGCCACGCCAAGCGCGAGCAACGCAACAAAAAGGGAATCTCTCACACTGTGTCTTGTCACGTCGGCCTCGCGTCGTAAAATGTCGCATTCCAGAGTGCGCCTAGGATACGCGTCACGCCGGCTACCGGCGCATTCGTACACGAACATTCTGAAGGCGGGCTTCGAGGTCGCCTACGTGCGACCGAACTGGGCCGAAGCGGCGTGAAGTCCGCCCGTTACTTCGCCAGCGCCCCAAAATAGAACTTGTATTCCGTTGGCAGCGTCGCGTCTTAGTATGCCCGATGGTCGAAGCTGATGACGCGCGTGATCTGCCAATGGCCGTTGGTGTTCTGCCAGATCATAGCGAATTTGCCGATACCCTCGCACTTCTCGGCGCCGACGTGACAGAAGAGATGCTCTCCGGTCTCCAAGGCGCCGAAATCCTTGATGGGGTAAACGGCGAGTGAGGACTTGACGAGTTCGCGGCGAACTTTTCCGCAGATGTTCTTGCGCGTGGCGTCGACAACGTCCTTGCGCGTCCACATCACCCCGCCCTTGTCGTGATAGAACTCGAGATTCTCGATGAAGTAGCTTGCGAACTTGTCCAGGTCGCAGCGGTTGTAGGCATCGAAGACTTCCGCGTCGAGCGCAGCGATCGTCTTGAAGAGCTCGGCGTCGGTGGCGACCGGCGATTGCGCGGGAGCGTCGGCGGCGCGTATGACAACCGGGCAAGCGAAGGCCAGGAACAGCAGGACCAGCGCGAGCTGAGCGACGTATTTGTTCACTGAATTCTCCACGTCCATTTCAGACCTAGACATAGCATGTCCCGTGCCAAAAGCGGGGCGCGTGCCTAAGTACAGGGAAAGACGGCAAATTGCGCGTGCCGCGAATTTGTCCGGCGAGGCGACACCTGTCCGCGTACGGAGAGCGGACACTTGAGCGGACAGGCATACTTGGAGGATGAAGACCCGATTCAAGGCGGCGGTCGCCCAGGTTTCACCCGCTCCCGACAAGGCTGCGGCGCTTGCCAAGGTGGCAACGTTCAGCGCCGAAGCGGCCAGCGCTGGAGCCGAACTCGTATTGTTTCCCGAGGCATTGATCGGCGGTTATCCACGCGGCAGCGACTTCGGGACCGTCGTCGGTTCGCGCACCTTGGAAGGCCGCGATGACTTTCGGCGCTACTGGGAAGGCGCCATGGACCTGCCCGGACCGGAAAGCACTGAACTTGGAAAGATCGCTCGTCAACACAAGCTCTATCTCGTCGTCGGCATCATCGAACGCGGCGGCGGCACGCTTTATTGCACGGCGGTTTTCTACGCGCCGAATGGTGAGTACCTCGGCAAGCACCGCAAGCTCATGCCGACGGCCGCCGAGCGACTCATCTGGGGATTCGGCAACGGCTCGACGATGCCGGTCTTCGATACGCCGCTCGGGAAATTGGGCGCCGTGATCTGCTGGGAAAACTACATGCCGCTGATGCGCGCAGCGCTTTAT
>JBGPLJ010000224.1:0-6171 GCA_041486385.1 Steroidobacteraceae bacterium | reverse complement strand
GACAGCCGCGCGCCCGGCGCGATCCTCGCCACAGTCCTGACGCTCCTTGCACAGAGCGTGCCGCGGGAACTTGCACGCGCTCCGGTGGCCGAAGTGTGGACCTGGGCGGTTGCGAATTGGCGCGGCGAGCGGCTGTGCGGCCTGCAATCGGTCGCAGCGCCCGCCGGGTCCGAAGTCTGAGCTCGATATTGAGGCCGGAAGTTGAGGCCGGGAACTTGTCTTTGGGCTTGCCCTGGGATTTGGGATCGCCACAGGTTTGTACTATTGTATGTTTCTTAGCCATGGGCGAACGCCGGGCGAGCTGGCGGCGCGCACGGATGCAGACGGCGAGGTGCAGAATGAGCGAACCGCGCGTCATCAAGAAATATCCGAACCGCCGGCTCTACGACACAGTCGAGAGCCGCTACATCACCCTCGCCGATATCCGGCGCCTCGTAATCGAGAAGATCGATTTCGTCGTCGTAGACAAGAAGACTCAGGAGGACATCACGCGCAGCATCCTGCTGCAGGTGATCTCCGAGCAGGAGCATCAGGGCGAACCGCTCATGAGTCAGGACTTCCTCTCGCAGATCATCCGCTCCTATGGCGGCGCCATGCAGGGCATCGTCGGCAGCTATCTCGAGCAGAGTTTAAAGCTCTTCAATACGCAGCAGCAGCAGATACGCGACCGCGTCAAGAGCATGGTGGGGGCGGATCCGATCGAGACGGTCGCTGGCATCGCGCAGAAGAACTACCAGCGCTGGCGGTCGGTGCAGGATGAGATTTTTCGTACCCTGATGAACGCCGGCAGCAAGAGCCGGGACGACGGCGACTCCGACAAACCTGCCCCGGGATGAGAGCTAGGGCCGGGCTCTCTGGCGCCGGCCCCGCTCTTGATTCATCTCGCCGGCTTCAGGCCGCGTCGACGCTGCGCATGCTGAGCCGCACGCGACCCTGGCGATCCACTTCGAGTACTTTCACGCGGACGACATCGCCCTCTTTGAGCTTGTCGCTCACGCGTTCCACGCGTTCATCGGAAATCTGCGAGATGTGCACGAGACCGTCCTTACCCGGCAGGATCGTCACGAAAGCGCCGAAGTCCATGAGGCGCACGACCCTGCCCTCGTAGATCTGGCCCACTTCCACGTCCGCCGTGATGAGCTCGATGCGCCGCTGCGCTTCGCGGCCCGCCGCCCCGTCGACCGCGGCGATCTTCACCGTGCCGTCGTTCTCGATGTCAATGCTGGTACCGGTCTCTTCAGTGATGGCGCGGATCACGGCGCCGCCCTTGCCGATGACTTCGCGGATCTTTTCCGGATCGATCTTGATCGTGATGATGGTCGGCGCCCACTCGGACATGGCGGCGCGCGATGTCGCGAGCACGGCATTCATCTTCTCGAGGATGTGGAGGCGTCCGGCGCGCGCCTGCTCGAGCGCTTTGTGCATGATCTCGCGCGTGATGCCGTTGATCTTGATGTCCATCTGCAGGGCCGTGATGCCGTCGCGCGTACCCGCCACCTTGAAATCCATGTCGCCGAGGTGATCCTCATCGCCGAGAATGTCGGTGAGCACCTGAAAGCGGTCGCCTTCCTTCACAAGACCCATGGCGACGCCGGCAACCGGTGCCTTGATCGGCACGCCCGCATCCATCAACGCGAGACTCGTGCCGCAAACGCTCGCCATTGAGCTCGAGCCATTCGATTCGAGAACTTCCGAGACGACGCGAATGACATAGGGGAACACCGCCATGTCGGGCATCACGGCCTTGATCCCGCGGCGCGCGAGGTTGCCGTGGCCGATTTCGCGGCGCTTCGGTCCCGTCATCATGCCGGTCTCACCGACCGAGAACGGCGGGAAGTTGTAGTGAAGCATGAAGCGCTCTTTGCGCTCGCCTTCGAGTGCATCGATGAGCTGCGCATCGCGGCCGGTGCCGAGCGTCGTGACAACGAGCGCCTGGGTTTCGCCGCGCGTGAAGAGCGCCGAGCCATGCGTGCGCGGCAGGACGCCTACGCGAATGCTGATGGGACGCACCGTCGTCGTATCGCGGCCGTCGATGCGCCGCTCGCCCGCCAGAATGCGGTTGCGAACGATGCGGCTCTCCAGATTGAAGAATTCGCCGCCGACCTGCTCCGCGTTCCAGCGCGGCTTCTCGCCGGCGGTAAGCTGCGTGACTGTCTGCGCTTTGATCTCGCCGATGCGCGCGTAGCGCTGCTGCTTTTCAGTGAGGCGATAGGCGTCTTCCACGGGGCCGCTCGCCGCCGCATTGACGGCTTTCTCGAGATCCGTGTCTTTGGCGGCAGCCTGCCATGTCCAGCGCTCCTTGCCCGCTTCACGCACCAGCTCGTTGATGGCCTGAATGGCCCTCTGCATTTCAACGTGCCCATACATGACCGCGCCGAGCATCACATCCTCGCTCAACCCTGACGCTTCCGATTCGACCATCAACACCGCCTCCGAAGTGCCGGCAACGATGAGATCGAGCTGGGAGTCAGCGAGCAGCTTCGCGCCGGGATTCAGGACGTACTTGCCGTCGATATAACCCACGCGGGCAGCGGCGATCGGCCCATTGAATGGGCAACCTGAAAGCGAGAGCGCGGCAGAGGCGCCCAGCATGGCGGGAACATCGGCATTGATTTCCGGGTTCAACGAGATGACGGTCGCGACAACCTGCACTTCGTTGTTGAAGCCATCCGGGAACAGAGGCCGGATCGGGCGGTCGATCAGGCGTGAGGTCAGGGTCTCTTTTTCGGTCGGCCGGCCTTCGCGCTTGAAGAAGCCGCCGGGAATGCGCCCCGCAGCGTAGGTCTTCTCCTGGTAGTTGACGGTCAGGGGAAAGAAGGAGCGTCCCGGAATCGCCGTCTTGGCCGCAACCGCGGTCACCAGCACGACAGTGTCAGCCATCGTCACGAGCACTGCGCCGCCGGCCTGACGCGCCAGCTCCCCGGTCTCCATCGTCACACTGTGCTCACCAAACGCAAACGTCTTCTTGCTAACCGCCACGCTGTTCCCCTTGTCGAATCTTTAACCTTTGAACAAATGCGAAAGCCGACCTCAAAGGGTCGGCTCTCGTCACGTACATCTTGTCGCAGCCGCCCGCGCCATCAGCGCCTGAGGCCGAGACTTTCGACGACGGACTGGTATTTTTCAGGGGATGTCGACTTGAGGTAATCGAGGAGCTTGCGGCGCTGGTTGACCATCTTCAGGAGGCCGCGGCGGGAAGCGTGATCTCGCTTGTGGGTCCCGAAATGCTGGCTGAGCCCGTTGATACGCTCCGACAGCAGTGCAACTTGCACCTCCGGCGAACCCGTATCCTTGGCGCTGCGCTGGAATTTCGCGACCACGCCCGACTTCTCACTCTGCGTCAATGTCATTGGCAAAAAACCTCTGGAATCCGTCTAGTCCCCTTTAAGAGGGCGCGCATTCTACCTGCCGCTCGGGTCCCTCTCAACCGCATTCGGTTGAACGCAAGCCTTTGAGTCGATTGCCCAAGTGAACAGCCTTCGGGCATGGAGAGACCCATCCGCGGAGAGTTCCGCGAGACCGAGCAGGCGCCGCATCGGTCCATAGGCAGCTTTGAGTCCCGGATCCCCCTCTGCCGGGACTCTCTGGCCCTGCGCCAGACGACGAGCAGCCTCGGCGTCGAGGTGGATTTCCGGAGTCCCGGCGAGCGCTAGCCCCAGGGGCAGCACGAGCTGTGCCAGCGCGCCCGCCCCGCTCGCCGCGATGCGCTCCAGGGCTTCGAGCGTGTGCATGGAAGCGGACTGAAAAGGCTCCACCCATAGTCGACGCAGGCGAGCGACATGCCCCACGGTTCCCAGCGCTTTGGCGACATCCTCGGCCAGCGTGCGGATATAGGTGCCGGTCGTACAGACGACGCTCAGCGTCAATCGGTCGGTGGCGAATTGCCGGAGTTCGAGCGCCAGTATCTCGATCTGACGTGCCGGCCGGTCAACCTCCAATCCCAGGCGTGCCAGCTCGTAGAGCCTCTTACCGCCCACGTGAACCGCGGAAAACATCGGCGGTGTCTGCAGTTGCGGCCCAACGAGCCGCGCCAGCCGTGCCTCCACTTCCACGCGGGGCAGCGCCGGCAGCGGCGCCTCCTCGACGACCTCGCCCTCCGCATCGCCGGTCGCGGTTCGTCGCCCGAGAGCGATTTCCGTCTCATAGGCTTTGCGCCCGCCCAGCAGGAGTCCCGCGATCTTGGTCGCCTCGCCGAGGCAAATCGGCAGCATGCCCGTCGCGAGCGGATCGAGACTCCCCGTGTGCCCGGCCGTTGGCCTCCCATAGAGGCGCCGCACGCGCTGCAATGCCGCGTTGGACGAAAGTCCGAGCGGCTTGTCGAGAAGCACGATGCCGTGAATCGATTGGGTATCCGGTTCCGTCCTGATCGTCATGTGTGTAATTTTGATGAGGATGGTGACCGCTCGGGGCCCTGCTTTCGGGACCGCCGTAAACCCATCCCTGGGGGCTTCGAGAAAAACGTCCTGTTTTTCACGATCCCGAAAACAGGGCCCCGACCAGTCACCACCGCTGCAACCCGCCGTCGCAGATCGTCTGACCGGAATATATATCTGCCCGCCTTGTCTTTCGGCTCAGCGCTTCTTGTCGTCAGCCACCGCTTGGTCGATGAGGGAGGTGAGATGAGCCGCGCGCTCGATCATCTCGTCGGGCGTGAAATGAATTTCGGGCACCTGCCGCATCTTCAGGAGCCGCCCAAGCTTCGCGCGCAGAAACCCTGCCACATGATCGAGCCCCTCCTGCACTTCGGGGGTCGGCTCCCTGCCGAGCACGCCGTAGAAGACTTTGGCGTGACTCAGGTCGGTCGACACTGCAACCGCCGTAATCGTGACCAGGCCGACGCGCGGATCCTTGACCTCCCGCTGCAACAACTCCGCGAGCCGCCGCTGCAGCTCGCTCTCGATGCGCCTTGCACGCGGAAACTCGCGCCGCCCGGTTCTCATGTTCTGTATCAGAGCGTGCGGGCCACTTCGACCCGCGAGAAGCACTCGATCTGATCGCCGACGCGCACATCGTTGTAGTTCTTGACGCCGATGCCGCACTCCGTGCCCGCGCGCACCTCGTTCACATCGTCCTTGAAGCGACGCAGCGATTCGAGCGCGCCTTCGAAGATGACGACGTTCTCGCGCAGCACGCGGATCGGGTGGTTCTTGCGCACGAAACCGTCGGCGACGATGCAGCCCGCAACCGTACCGAACTTGCTCGACCGGAACACCTCGCGGACTTCCGCGATGCCGACGATCTGCTCCTTGACTTCAGGCGTGAGCATGCCGGTCATCACCTGCCGGACGTCGTCGATGGCCTCGTAAATGATGCTGTAGTAGCGAACGTCGACGCCCATTTCCTTGATGGTGTTGCGCGCCGCTGCGTCCGCGCGCACGTTGAACGCGATGATCCGCGCGCGCGATGCCGCGGCGAGCGTGACATCGGATTCGGTGATGCCGCCGACGCCGCTCGAAATCACGCGCACCTCGACTTCCGCAGTCGCAAGCTTCGTGAGCGAGTCTTTCAATGCTTCGGCGCTGCCCTGCACGTCCGCCTTGATGATGATCTGGATCGAGCTCACCTTGGCGTCCGCGATCTGCTGGAAGATGTCATCGCTCTTCGCCGGCTGGCGCGCTAGCTTCGTGTCGCGGAACTTGCCCTGGCGGTAGAGCGCAACTTCCCGTGACTTGCGCTCGCTCTCAACCACGAGGAAATCGTCACCGGCGTTCGGCGTGCCTTGCAGACCCAGCACGACGACCGGCATCGACGGTTCGGCCTCCGTCACGGCGCCGCCGGTTTCGTCGAACATGGCGCGCACTCGCCCGAATTCCTGGCCCGCGTTGATCGGATCGCCGAGACGCAAGGTGCCGCGCTTGACGAGTACCGTGGCCACGGGGCCGCGGCCCTTCTCGAGGGTCGACTCGAGCACCACACCGGTCGCTCGGCCGCCGCGCGTCGCGTGCAGCTCGAGGACATCCGCCTGCAGCAGGATCGTGTCGAGCAGTTGATCGACGCCCTCACCCGTACGCGCCGATACGCGCGCGAACAGCGTATCGCCGCCCCAGTCCTCGCCGATCACGTTGTGCTTCGTGAGTTCCGTGCGCACGCGCTCCGGATCCGCATCGCTCTTGTCGATCTTGTTGATGGCCACGACAATGGGGACTTCCGCGGCGCGTGCATGCTCGATCG